>NZ_JBEOWQ010000004.1:0-273381 GCF_040296145.1 Micromonospora sp. NPDC002296 | reverse complement strand
CTCATATATTTGTTGGGTTTCTGTTTTCCTTGGGGTGTCCCCCCCCCGGGGGGGGGCGCCCCCCCCCCCCCCCCCGCGGCCGGGGCCCGGCGCCCCCCGCGGCTGGTCGGGTCGATCATGGCCAGGCACGGGGGCGGGGTGCCGTGGCACCGGGTGGTGAACTCCGCCGGCCGGCTGCCGCCCGGCCACGAGGTCGAGGCGCGGGCCCGGCTGCGCGCCGAGGGCGCCCCGCTGCGCCCGTCGGGCGTGGACATGGCGGCGGCCTGGTCGCCGGAAGAGGGGATGTGACCCAGGCCATAACATGAGTAACATTCGGCGTCATGACGCTGCCGCCGGCCGAATCCGGCACGCCGCCCGGGGCACCGACTCGCCGGGCGAACGGCGGGCTGCCCCGCCGGGTGCACCTCGGCTACGCGCTCGGCTCCCTGGCGACCGGGGCCTTCGGCACGGTGCCCGGGCTGCTGCTCCTGCCGTACCTGACCGACACCCTGGGCGTCGCCGCCGGGGTGGCGGCCCTGCTGGTGCTCCTGCCGAAGGCGTGGGATGTGCTGGTCAACCCGGTCGTCGGGCGTATCTCCGACCGGACCAGGTCGCGCTGGGGCGCCCGCCGGCCGTACCTGCTGCTCGGCGGGCTCGCCCTCGGCGTGCTGTTCGCCGCGATCTTCGCCGGCCCGTTCGGGTCGGGCCCGGCCGCCGCCGGGTACGTCGCCGTCGCGTTCCTGGCCGCCGCGACCGCGTTCGCCTTCTTCCAGGTCCCGTACGTGGCGATGCCGGCCGAGCTGACCGACGACTACGCGGAACGTACCCGGCTGATGAGCTGGCGGATCGCGGTGCTGGCGGTGGCCATCCTGGTCTCCGGCGCGGTCGCCCCGGCCGTGGTGGCCGCCGGTGGCGACGGCGTCGCCGGGCACCGCTGGATGGGCCTGTTCGTGGCCGGGCTGATCGTGCTCGGCGCGGTCGGGGCGTTCCTCGGCACCCGGGGCGCGCCCACCGGCACGGTCGGCGAGAGCGAGCCGACCCTGCGCGCCCAGCTCGCCGTCGCCGGCCGGAACCGGCCGTTCCGGGCGCTGCTGATCTGCTTCGTGATCCAGTCCGCCGGGGTGGCCACCATCCTGGCCGGGGTCAGCTACTTCGCCGGCCAGGTGCTGCGCGACCCGGACACCGGCCCGACCGTGCTGTTCGCCTGCTTCGTCGGCCCGGCGCTGCTGGTGATGCCGCTGTGGACCCGGGTCGGCGCCCGGGTCGGCAAACGGGCGGCGCTGGTCGCCGCGTCGGCGCTGCTCGCGGCCGGTGCGACCGCGCTGGTTGCCGCGCCGGTGCTGCCGGCCGTCGCGGTCTACCTGGTGGTCGCGGTGATCGGCGTCGGGTACGCGGGCCAGCAGGTCTTCGCGCTGGCCATGCTGCCGGACTGCATCGCGTACGACACCGCGCGCACCGGCCGCCGGCAGGCCGGCGTGTTCACCGGCCTGTGGACGGCGGGGGAGACCTTCGGCCTGGCCCTCGGCCCCGGCATCTACGGCCTGGTCCTCCAGCTCAGCGGCTACGTCTCGTCGGACACGGGCACGGCGGCGGCCCAGTCCGACACCGCCCGCCTCGGCGTCCTGCTGGGCTTCACCCTGCTGCCGGCCCTCCTGGTGGCCCCGCCCCTGCTCCTCCTGCGCCACTACACCCTCACCCGGGCCGATCTCCTCGCCACGCCCACCCTCCACGAGAAGGGCACCACCACCTGATGATCGACGACCAGGACACCGGCCGGGCGCTGCCGGGGCACGGGGTGCCGGCCGAGCGGGTGCTCCGGGAGATCCGGGGGCTGCGCGAGGCCGACCGGCCGACGCACGGGGGGCGGCTGTTCGCGTACGTGTACGACCCCGCAGTACCCGGGCTGGACGACCTGGCCGCCGCCGCCCACGCCGGCAGCGCGCACGTCAACGGGCTCGACCCGACCGCCTTCCCGTCCCTGCTGGCGATGGAGAACGCGCTGGTCGGGGCGGCTGCCCGGCTGCTCGGCGGCGGCCCCGGCACGACCGCCCCGGACGTCGTCGGCAGCGTCACCAGCGGCGGCACGGAGTCGCTGATCCTCGCCGTCAAGGCGGCCCGGGACGCCCGCCCCGAGATCGGCGAGCCCCGGATCGCCGTGCCGGTGACCGCGCACGCGGCGTTCGCCAAGGCGGCCCACTACCTGCGGGTCGCCCTCGACCCGGTGCCCGTCGACCCGGACACGCTGCGCCCGTCGGCCGCCGACGTGGCCGCCGCGATCCGCCCCGACACCGTGCTGGTCGCGTGTTCCGCCCCCTCGTACGCGCACGGCGTCGTCGACCCGGTCGCCGGGATCGCCGAGGTGGCGGCGGCGGCCGGGGTGCGCTGCCACGTCGACGCCTGCTTCGGCGGTTGGACCCTGCCCTGGCTGCGCCGGCTCGGCGTGCCCGTGCCGCCGTTCGACTTCGCCGTCGACGGGGTCACCTCGATCTCGGTCGACCTGCACAAGTACGCGTACGCCCCGAAGGGCGTCTCGGTGCTGCTGCACCGCGACCCGGCGCTGCGCGCCCCGCAGTACTTCGCGTACGCAGACTGGCCCGGGTACACCATGGTCAACCCGGTGATCGCCTCCACCCGCTCGGGCGGGCCGATCGCCGCCGCGTACGCCACCCTGCGCCACCTCGGCGAGGACGGCTACCTGCGGCTGGCCGGTGCGACCCGGGACGCGGTGGCCGGGCTCGCCGACGCCGTGCGGGGCGTCGACGGGCTGCGGCTGATGGCCGAGCCCGAGTCGACCGTGGTCTGCTTCACCTCCGTCGACCCCGGGTTGGACCTGTTCGTGCTGGTCGACGAGCTGACCGCGCGCGGCTGGCACACCCAGCCCCAGCTCACGTACGGCGAGCTGCCGGCCAGCGTGCACCTCACGGTGACCGCCTCGGTCGCCCCCAGGGTGGCGGAGTTCGGCCCCGACCTGGCCGACGCGGTCGCGGCGGCCCGGGCCGCCGGGCCGGTGGAGCTGCCCGCCGAGCTGACCGCGCTCGCCGCGACCCTGACCCCGGACGCCCTGACCCCGGACCTGGTCGCCGGCCTGGCCGCCGGCCTCGGCCTCGGCGGTACGCCGTCCGGCGGCCCGGCGTCCGGCCCCGGGGCCTTTGCGCCGGACGCCACCGTCAACGCCCTGCTCGACGCCGCCCCGCCGGCCCTGCGGGAGCGGCTGCTGGTCGAGTTCGTCGGCCTGCTGCAACGCCCGACCTACTGAGCGGCCCGGCCGGGCCGTCCGGTGGCTGTGGTTGACTGGCGTTGGGAGAGAGGGGGCCGGTCGTGCAACTGCCGGGAGTGCTGGGAGAGCCGATCCGGTTCGTGCTGAACTGGGGCCGCCGCTACTCGCTCTGGGTGTTCAACTTCGGCCTGGCCTGCTGCGCCATCGAGTTCATCGCCACCAGCATGGGCCGGCACGACTTCATGCGGCTCGGGGTGATCCCGTTCGCCCACGGCCCGCGCCAGGCCGACCTGATGGTGGTCTCCGGCACGGTCACCGACAAGATGGCCCCGGCGATCAAACGGCTCTACGACCAGATGCCCGAGCCGAAGTACGTCATCTCGTTCGGCGCCTGCTCCAACTGCGGCGGCCCGTACTGGGACTCGTACTCGGTGACCAAGGGCGTCGACCAGCTCATCCCCGTCGACGTCTACGTGCCCGGCTGCCCGCCCCGCCCGGAGGCCCTGCTGCACGGCATCCTGCGCCTCCAGGAGAAGATCGCCGCCGAGCAGTCCGGCATCGGCGGCGTCCCCCGCCCCGACCCGCTCGCCTCCCCGGCCGCCACGCCCGCCTCCCCGGCCGACGCGCACCCGCCCCGCCCGGTGGAGTCCCTGACCGCCCCACCGGTCCGCCTCCCCGACTGAGTCCCACCCCACCCCACCCCGCTGGTTGATCATGAAGTTGTTGCCATGACACGCCGGACGGTCTGGTAACAACTTCATGATCAACCAGCGGGTGGCGGGCGAGGGCTAGCCTGCCGGCCATGACTCAGTCCGCGGACGATCGGTCCGCCTTCATCGTTGACGTGCTCACCGGGGAGTTCGGCGCGTCGATGGCGCTCGACCCGGCGGCTTTCCGCCGCAAGTTCCGCAAGATGGCCGCCTCGCCGTTCGCCTTCTACCGGGGCAGCGCCTCGCTCTTCTACGCCGACCAGCGCGGCGACTTCGCCGACGACGCGTTCCTGGACGAGCGCACCAGCCGGGTGTGGATCCACGGCGACCTGCACGCCGAGAACTTCGGCACCTACATGAACGCCTCCGGGCAGCTCGTGTTCAACGTCAACGACTTCGACGAGGCGTACGTCGGGCCGTTCTCCTGGGACCTGAGGCGGCTCGCCGCGAGCGTGGCCCTGCTCGGGTACGCCAAGGCGCTCTCCGACCGGGCGATCAGCGACCTGGTCACCGGCTTCGCCCGGTCGTACCTGACCGAGCTGCGGGCGATCGCGGCCGGCGGGGACGACGCGATCGGCTCGATCACCCTGGACAACGCCGACGGGGTGCTGCGCCGGGTGCTCCAGCAGGCCCGGCTCAACACCCGGGTCGACCTGCTCTCCGCGCAGACCACCGTCGACAACTACGAGCGCCGGTTCTCCCTCGGCGACGGGGTCTTCGAGATCGACGACGACACCCGGGCGAAGGTCTGCGCCGCGTTCCAGGACTACCTGGGCACCCTGCCCGAGTCGTCCGCCCGGCTGCGCCCGGTCGCCGCGCACATCAAGGACGTCGTGCTGCGCAAGGGGGTGGGCATCGGCTCGGCCGGGCTGCCGTCGTACAACCTGCTGCTGGAGGGGCACACCCAGGCGTTGGAGAACGACGTCGTCATCTACATGAAGCAGGCGCAGGTGCCGGCGGTGGCCCGGCACATCGAAGACGAGCGGGTACGCGGCTACTTCCGGCACCAGGGGCACCGTACGGCCGAGTCGCAGCGGGCGCTCCAGGCACACGCCGACCCGTGGCTGGGCTTCACCGAGCTGGACGGGGCCGGGCAGCTCGTCGCCGAGGTCTCCCCGTACGCGGCCGACCTGGACTGGGCGGACGTCAACGAGCCGGAGGAACTGGCCGGGGTGCTGGCCGACCTGGGCCGGGCGGTGGCCCGGATGCACTCGGTGGCCGACGACGAGTCCAGCCACGACCTGGTCGACTACTCCACCGAGGAGGCAATCGTCGCCGCGGTGGACGCCGACCCCGACGGGTTCGCCACCGGGCTGGTCGAGTTCTCGCACGCGTACGGGCTGCGGGCCCGCGAGGACCACCAGCTCTTCGTCGACCTGTTCCGCAACGGCCGCCTGCCCGGCATCTGACGGCCGTGCCACCCCGTCTGCCCCGGTCGGTCGCCTGGAGCCTGTTCGCGATCGCCCTGTCCAGCTTCCTGGTGGGCGTCGGCTGGGAGACGTTCGGCGGCGACAACATGCAGCACCACCCGTACCTGGTCAACGTCCTGTCCGGCATGACGGGCTTCTCCAGCAGCGCCCTGGTGGTGACCCTCGGCGTCAGCCGTTTCCTCCGGCGGGAGTACGTGCGGCGGTGGTCGCCGGTGATGGGCGACGCCGTCGGACGGGTCTCCGAGGACATGACCGACGTGCACAGGTGGTTCCTGCTGGAGGGGGCGGTGCTGCCGCGCCAGCCCTGGCGTCGGGGCGGGCCGCTGCTCGACGACGAGCTGTACTTCAGGACCCTGCGACTGGTCAACGAGCACGGGGTGCCGGAGGCGGTCTCCCGGGAGCAGTTGGACGTCCTGCTCCGCCTGCTGGACCGGCTGCTCACCCGCTCCGTGCCGGCCTTCGAGAAGGCCTTCGACGTGGTGGCGGAACCGGACCTGGACCGGGTCGTCGGCGAGTTGCGGCGGATCGCCGAGGTGCTGTCGGACGGGGTGGAGGAGGACGCGCTCCAGGGGGCCCTGCTGGAGGTGCTGCTCGGCACGGGCGAACTGCTGAAGGCGCTCGCCGCGGGTGAGAACTACCGGCTGCACAAGGCGTCCGTGCTGCGTCGCCGAGGTTCCGCCCGGCCGCGGTGACCCCGTGCCCACGGGCGGGATCACCCGCTCAGGCGGTGAAGTCGAGCACCACCTTGATGTCGTCGGGGGTGGAGGTGTACGCCTCGGTGTACGCCTCCACCGGCACCCGCCGGGTGATCAGCGAAGCCAGCCATGCCGGGTCGGCCCGGGCGAGGGCTTCGGCGGCCAGGCCCCAGTGCCGGCGGTTGGCGTTCACCGAGCCGAACACCACGTGGTTCTCCAGCACCAGTTCCCGGTTGAGTGCCCCGGCGTCGAATTCGATACGCCGGCCGCCGCTGGACACCCCGGTCAGGCAGATGATCCCGGTCGGTCCGGCCTTGCACATCGCGTCCAGCACGACCACCGGCGCGCCGGTGCACTCGACGATCACGTCCGGGTCGAAGTCGAGCTGCGCCACCGACTCCGTGTGGTACGTCGCGCCGAGCGCCCTGACCAGGCCCGGCTTCGGCCCGGTGGTGGCCCGGTCGAGCACGTGTACGGAGAACCCGCGCTGGGTGGCCAGCAGCGCCGCCAGCAGGCCGATCGGCCCGGCCCCCGTGACCAGCACCGTCTGCGGCTGCCACTCGGCGCGGGCGCCGATCCGTTCGATGTGGTCCCACGCCTTCGCCACCACCGCGGTCGGTTCCAGCAGCACCCCGACCGGGGCCAGGGCGGGGTCCAGGCCGACGGCGAACCTCGGCTGCACCCGCCACCGGTCCCGGGCGAAGCCGGGCAGCGCCTTGATCCCGTGCTCGGTGTACCTGCCGTTGCGGCACATGTCCCACTCGCCGATTGCGCAGTTGGGGCAGGGCACCGGGTCCGGGTGGCGGACGATGCCGGCCACCAGTGCGCCGGGTTGCAGCGTGCCGCTCGGGTCCTCCAGCACCCGGCCAAGCGACTCGTGCCCGAGCACCAGGGCCGACGCGCCGGGCGGGGCCTCGCCGTAGTCCCCGGCGACGATCTCGTGGTCGGTGCCGCAGATCCCCACCGCGAGCGCCTCGACCAGGATCGCGCCTTCCTCTGCGGGCGGCTCGGGGTGGTCGTGCACCAGGCGCAGGGAGTTCGGGACCCCGGGGGTGACAGTCACGGCGCGCACGACCTCATCCTTCCCCGCAGGGCGGGCTGCCGCCGGTGAAAGCAGCCATCCGGTCCGCCGGGCAAAGCAGCCATCCGGTCCGCCGGGCCGCGCGCACGCGGACTCCACGCGGCCCGCGGCCGGGGCGGCCCGCCGCGTGGGGCCGGCGTCGGCCATAGGATCAGCGGCATGACTCCGGAAGAGGTCGGCCGGCGGCTGGTGGCGCTGCTCGCCCCCGTCGAGGCCACCGCGTCGGTATCCGGCGGCCAGGCGTACGCCCGGGCCACCGTCGACGTACCCCCGGCGAGCTGGCGGGACGCGCTGGCCGCCGCCCGGGACGACGCGGACCTGGCCTGCGACTTCTTCGACTGGCTCTCCGCCGTCGACCAACTGGCCGACGGCTGCGAGGTGGTGTCCCACCTCTGGTCGACCGGCCACCGGCACGGTCTGCTGCTGCGCACCCGGGTCCCGTGGGACGAGCCACGGGTGGCCTCGGTCGTCGACCTCTACCCGGGCGCGGCCTGGCACGAGCGGGAGACGTACGAGATGTTCGGCGTCGACTTCCCCGGGCACGGCGAGCTGAAGCCGCTGCTGTTGCCGCCGGAGTTCGAGGGGCACCCGCTGCGCAAGGAGTTCGTGCTCGCCTCCCGGGTGGCGAAGCCCTGGCCGGGCGCGAAGGAGCCCGGCGAGTCCGGGGCCGGTGGCGGCAGGCGCCCGATCCGCCCGCCGGGCGTACCGGCTCCGGGGGAGTGGGGGCCGACGCCGACGCCCGCCGGCGCGGCCGGGGTCGGCGAGGGGCCGCGCGGCGGCACGCCCGCCCGACCGGCCCGGGAACGCCCGCCCCGCCCCGCCCCGGCCGAGCCACCGGCCCACCCGGGTTCGGGTCCGGCGGGCGACGACGCCGGCGGGAACGGAGGTACGGCCTGATGCCCGACTGGTTGGAGGCCGTCCTGCGGGTGGTCGGCGTGCTGGCCGCCTTCCTCATCCTGCCGCTGGTCGTGGGGCAGGCCGAGCACAAGGTGATGGCGCACATGCAGGGCCGGCTCGGCCCGATGTACGCGGGCGGCTTCCACGGCTGGGCCCAGCTCGTCGCCGACGGGGTCAAGTTCGTGCAGAAGGAGGACGTCACCCCGCGCGAGGCCGACCGGGCGGTGTTCCGGCTGGCCCCGGTGGTGGCCCTGGTGCCGTACCTGCTCGCCCTGCTGGTGATCCCGCTCGGGCCCGGCGACCTGGTCGGGCAGCCGCTGGACATCGGCCTGTTCTTCGTGCTGGCCGTGGTCGGGGTGGGCGTGCTGGCGGTGCTGATGTCGGCGTGGGCGTCGGCCAACAAGTACAGCCTGCTCGGCGGGCTGCGCGGGGCGGCCCAGCTGCTCGGCTACGAACTGCCGCTGGTGCTGGCCGCAGCGTCGGTGGCCATGGCGGCCGGCACCCTGAGCCTGCCCGGGATCGTCGAGGCGTGGCGGCCCTGGTGGCTGCTCTGGCAGGCACCCGCGATGATCGTCTTCTTCGTCGCCGGGCTGGCCGAGATCCGGCGGCCCCCGTTCGACATGCCGATCGCCGACTCCGAGCTGGTCTTCGGGTACATGACGGAGTACACCGGCCTGCGCTTCGCGTTCTTCCTGCTCGCCGAGTACGTCGGCATCGTGGTGATCGCCGCGCTGACCACCGTGCTCTTCCTCGGCGGCTGGCAGGGCCCGTTCGCCGACGAGCACCTCGGCTGGCTGTGGACGCTGCTCAAGGTCTTCGCCGTCGCGTTCGTGATCATCTGGCTCCGGGTGTCGTACCCCCGGCTGCGCGAGGACCAGCTCCAGCGCCTCTGCTGGCTGGTCCTGGTCCCCGCCTCCCTGGCCCAACTCGTCCTGACGGCCGCCGTCCGCCTCGCCCTCTGACCCCCCACCCCCACCCCGCCCCTCCTTCCCGCGATCTTGCAGTTGCGGCCCCGACACAAGGTGCGAAAGGCACATCACGGGGGCCCAAAGTGCAAGATCGCGGGAGAGCGGGAGCGGGGGGTGGGTTAGGGCAGTGGGGGTGGGGTGCCGTTGCCGAAGGGGCGGCCGCCGAGCTGCTCGCGGCCGTGTGGGGTGAGCCAGTTGGACAGGTCGGGGCCGAGCGGAACGATCCCGGTCGGGTTGATGTCCCGGTGTACCTCGTAGTAGTGCCGCTTGATGTGGTCGAAGTCGATCGTGTCGCCGAACCCGGGCGTGGCGAACAGGTCCCGGGCGTACGCCCACAGCACCGGCATCTCGGTGAGCTTCTGCCGGTTGCACTTGAAGTGGCCGTGGTAGACCGGGTCGAACCGGACCAGCGTGGTGAACAGCCGCACGTCCGCCTCGGTGATCGTGTCGCCGACCAGGTACCGCTGCCCGGCCAGCCGTTCGGCCAGCCAGTCCAGCCGGTCGAACAGCCGGTGGTACGCCTTCTCGTACGCCTGCTGGCTGCCGGCGAAGCCGCACCGGTACACGCCGTTGTTGACGTCGGCGAAGACGACCGCGTTGACCTCGTCGATCTCGTCGCGCAGCCGCTCCGGGTACAGCTCCGGCGCGCCCTCGCGGTGGTACGCCGTCCACTCGGTCGACAGGTCCAGGCTCATCCGGGCGTAGTCGTTGGTGACCACCTGCCCGGTCGGCACGTCCACGATCGCCGGCACGGTGATGCCCCGCTCGTACCCGGGGAACCGGGCGAAGTACGCGTCGGCCAGCCGCTCGATGCCGAGCACCGGGTCCCGCCCGCCCGGGTCCAGGTCGAACGTCCAGCTCCGGGCGTCATGGGTCGGCCCGGCCACGGCCATCGAGATGGCGTCCTCCAGGCCCAGCAGCCGACGCACGATGATCAGCCGGTTGGCCCAGGGGCAGGCGCGACTGACCGCCAGCCGGTACCGGCCCGGCTCGACCGGCCAGCCGTCCCGCCCGTCGGCGGTGATCCGGGTGGCGATGTACCGCTGGTCGCGGGTGAACTCCCTGCCGGGCTCGACGTACTTCCCGTCGGTCGTCGCCGCTGCCTCGTCGCCCACGTCGCCTCCTGGTGTCCGCCGGTCGTTCCCGTCCGTACCATCTTGGCCGATCTCCGGCCTGCGCGGGCAGGGCCCGGGTCCGCGCGGCCCGTCCGGACGCCCGCCCGCGTGCCCCGGGGCCGCCCGGCCCGGTGGCTAGGCTGCCCGGGTGAACGATGTGGAGGCGGCGGCCCGACGCTTCATCGCCGACGTGTGGAACGGCCGGCGCGAGGAGTCCGCGTACGAGCTGGTCGCGGCGGAGTGCCCGGGGCTGGGCGGGACCGGCCCGGAGGCCGCGCTGGCCTGGCACCGGGAGCGGCGGGCGGCCTTCCCGGACCTGCGCTACAAGATCGTGGACGTGGTGGCGTCCGCCGAGCGGGTGGCCGTGCACTGGCGGGCCGCCGGCACCCAGGCCGGCGCGTTCGGGCCGGTGCCGCCCACCGGTCAGGTGGTCAGCTTCTCGGGGGCGTCGTTCCTGCGCTTCGACCCGGCGGGTCGGATCGCCGACGTGTGGCACTGCACCGAGCTGTTCCAGCTCCTCCAGCAACTCGGCGTCGAGGTGCTTCCGCCGGTCACAGGTGCCGGGGCGTGATCCGGCTGACCGGCAGGTTGACCGGGAACGGCTCGCCGGTGTCCACGAACTTCGTCCAGCGCCCGGTCTCGGTGTAGACCTCGTCCACCGGGTCGATCCGGTGCGTGTGGACGGCCAGCCCGTCGTCCTCCACCTCGATCCGCCAGAAGTACGGGATGCCGGCCTGCGCGTAGAGGGCGGGCTTGAGCACCCGGTCGATGGAGCGGGTGCTGGGGGAGACGATCTCGACCGCGAGCACGACCTCGTGCGCCTCGTACCGCGACGACTGACGCCGCGCCGCGGTCGACGTGGTGACCAGCACGTCCGGGATGAAGGAGCGGGTGCGGTTGATGCGCACCTCGACGCCCTGGGTGACGTCGTACTCGTCGGGGCAGTCTTCTTCGAGCGCGACCATGAACCGGCCGGCGATGGTCTGGTGTACGCGGGTGGGGGAGGGGGACACGAGGAGCACTCCATCGAGCAGTTCGCGGCGGCGACCGTCCTCGGGCAGCGCGTCGAGGTCGTCGGTCGTCCACCCGCCCTCGGGCGGCTGGTCGCCCTGCAGCGCGGCGGTCATGGGAAAGGTCCTTCCCGGTGCGTCGTTCTCCCCGCCGTCACCGTACCGCCGCAATGCGCCGGGTGGTGGTCGCGCGCGCCGGGGTCACAGGGCAGGATGGACGGCATGAGCGAGCGGAGTGTGCCCGGCGAGGGGCTGGTGAAGGGGCTGGCCGTCACGCTGAAGACGATGACCCGCCGCTCGACCACCCAGCAGTACCCGGATGTGGCCCCCGAACTGCCGCCCCGGTCCCGGGGCGTGATCGCCCTGCTGGCGGAGAACTGCACGGTCTGCATGCTCTGCGCCCGCGAGTGCCCGGACTGGTGCATCTACATCGACTCGCACAAGGAGGAGGTGGCGGTGCCCGGCGCCGCCCGTCCCCGCCAGCGCAACGTGCTCGACAAGTTCGACATCGACTTCTCGCTCTGCATGTACTGCGGCATCTGCGTCGAGGTCTGCCCGTTCGACGCGCTCTACTGGTCGCCGGAGTTCGAGTACGCCGAGTACGACATCAAGGACCTGCTGCACGACAAGGACCACCTCGGCGAGTGGATGGGCACCGTCCCGCCGCCGCCCGCGCACGACCGCAACGGCGAGCCGGCGAAGGAGGAGACCACCGCCGCGCGCAAGGCCGCCGCCCCGGCCGCCCCCGCCGCCCGTCCGGCCCCCACGCGGGTACGCCCCGAGCCCGGCGCCGCCCCCGGCCCGGGTGCCGCCGAGCCGGGTGCCGCCTCGTGACCGGTGTGGACGCGCTGCTGCTCGCCCTCGGCGCGGCGGCGGTCGGCGCGGGGGCGCTGGTGGTGACCACCCGGCACCTGGTCCGGGCCGGGCTCTACCTGGTGGTCTGCCTGGGCGCCCTGGCGGGCCTCTTCCTGGTGCTCACCGCCGAGCTGGTGGCCTGGGTGCAGGTGCTGATCTACGTGGGCGCCGTGGTGGTGCTGCTGCTGTTCGCGGTGATGCTGACCCGCGCCCCGATCGGCGCCTCCGACGACCTGGACCGGCCCGGCTGGCCGGCCGCCCTGATCGGCGGCGGTGCCGGCCTCGGGCTGGCCGCCCTGCTGGTCGACGCGTTCCGCTGGACGCGGGTCGACCTGCCCGAGCCGGGCACCGCCGAGCGCCTCGGCGAGCAGGTGTTCGGCTCCTGGGTGCTGCCGTTCGAGGTGCTCTCCGTGCTGCTGCTGGCCGCCCTGGTCGGCGCGATCGTGCTCTCCCGCCCCGACATCGGCCGCCCCGCGGCCGACCGGCCGACGCCGGCGGAGGGGGCCCGCCGGTGAGACCTGTCATCCCGTACGTCACCGCCGCCCTGCTGTTCGGCCTGGGCGTGTACGGCGTGCTGCGCCGTCGCAACGCGGTGCTGGTGCTGATGGCGGTGGAGTTGATGCTCAACGCGGTCAACCTGGTCCTGGTCACCGCCGACACCACGGTCCGGGCACAGCTTCCGCACGCCGGCCAGGTCTTCGCCCTCTTCGTGATCGTCCTGGCCGCCGCCGAGATCGGCGTGGGGCTGGCGATCGTGCTCCAGCTCTACCGCATGCGGGCAAGCGTCGCCGTCGACGAGGTGCCGCTGACCGAGCCGCCACTGGTCGAGCCGGCTCCCGGGGCGGGCGCGGCGACGACCCCGGGCGCGTCGGCCGGCGAGGTGATCAGGTGACCGGCCTGCTCGGCGTGCTGCTGCCGGCCGTACCCCTGGTGGCGGGCCTGGTCGGGCTGCTGCTGCCGCCCTCACCGCGTGGCGCGACCACCGGGCAGGATTCGGCCCGGCGGGCGGCGATCGGCCTGGGCGTGGCCGGGGCGGCCGGGGCGCTGCTGATCGCTGTCGTCCTGCTGGTCCGCGTCGGAGCGCCGGCGGAGACCTCGACCACCTGGGTCGACCTGGGCGGGCTGCGGGTCACCCTCGGGGTCCGGCTCGACGGGGCCGCCGCCCTGGTCGCGGTCGCCGTCGCGGCGGTGGCCCTCGCGGTGCAGGTCTACTCCGTCGGCTACCTGAGACGGGGCCCGCACGACGACGTCGAGGTCGACCACCGCTACCCGCCGTACGCGGCGCAGATCAGCCTCTTCACCGCCGCGATGCTGCTGGTGGTGGTCGCCGGTGACCTGATCATGCTGCTGGTCGGTTGGGAGGTGATGGGCCTCTGCTCGTACCTGCTCATCGCCCACGACCGCCGGCTGCCCGAGGCGCCGGCCGCCGCGATGAAGGCGTTCCTGGTCACCCGGGTGGGCGACGTCGGCTTCCTGCTCGGCATCGCGCTGCTCGGCGTCTCGGCGGGCAGCTTCCGGATCGCCGACGTGCTCGCCCACGACCACTCCGCCGGCCTGCTGACCGCCGCCTGCCTGCTGCTGCTCGCGGGGGTGGCCGGCAAGAGCGCCCAGTTCCCGCTGCACACCTGGCTGCCCGACGCGATGGCCGGCCCGACCCCGGTCTCCGCGCTGATCCACGCCGCCACCATGGTCGCGGCCGGCGTGTACGCGGTCACCCGGCTCTACCCGCTGTTCGAGCGGGCCCCGGCCGCGCTCGCCGTGCTCGGGGTGATGGCCGCGGTCACCCTGCTGCTCGGCGCGCTCGCCGCCACCGCCCAGGACGACCTCAAGCGGGTGCTGGCCTGGTCCACGGTCTCCCAGATCGGCTACATGACCGGTGCGCTCGCCGTCGGCTCACCCACCGCCGCGCTGTTCCACCTCCTCAGCCACGCCGCGTTCAAGGCGCTGCTGTTCCTCGCCGCCGGGGCGGTGATCCACGCCGTCGGCACCACCCTGATGTCCCGGATGGGTGGCCTGCGCGCCAGCATGCCGGTGACCTTCTGGTGCACCGCGGTCGGCCTCGGCGCGCTGGCCGGCGTCCCCCCGCTGTCCGGCTTCTGGAGCAAGGACGGCGTGCTCGCCGCCGCCGAGGCAGCCGCGCTGGACGGGGCCGGCCCGGCCCCGGCCTGGGTGGGCTGGCTGGTCTGGCTGGCCGGGCTGGCCGGCGTCGCGGTCACCGCCTGGTACGCCACCCGGCTGCTGCTGCGCGCGTTCCTCGGCGAGACCCGGATGCCGCTGGTCCACCCGCACGACCCGCCCGCGCTGATGCGCTGGCCGGTGCTGCTGCTCGCCGCCCCGGCCGCCCTGCTCGGGCTGGCCGCGTTCCTGCCCCCGTTCACCGACCGGCTCGCCGTCGGCGAGGGGGAGCTGGTGCACCTCGGCCCGGCCCTGCTGCTGCCGCTGGCCCTGCTGGCCCTCGGCGCAGGGCTGGCCTGGGCCGGCTGGCGGCGGGACCGGACCGCCGACCCGGCCCGTGCGCTGGGCCCGCTGGGGCCGCTGTTTGCCGCCGGCTTCCGGCTCGACGACGTCCAGCGCGCCCTCGTCGTACGCCCGGTGGTCGCCCTGGCCCGGGCCGCCCGCGCGGGCGACGAGTCGGTGGTCGACGGCGCGGTGGAGGGCACCGCCCGGGGCGCGCGCGGCCTCGGCGGGGCACTGGCCGGGCTGCACCGCGCCGCGCTGCCCCGGGCGGTGGCGGGGGTGCTGGCCGGCGCGCTGCTGATCGGGCTGGCCGCCGTGCTGATCGGAGGGGCCGCATGACGCTCGGACAGGTCCTGCTCGTCGCGGCGCTGGTCGTGCCGGCCCTCGGCGCGGCCGTGGTCGCCGTCGTCCCCGGGGACCGGGCGGCCCGCCTGGTCGGCACGGCGGCGGCGGGGCTGACCCTGCTCGCCACGGTGTGGCTGGTGGCCGGCGATCACCTGTGGACCGGCTACGGGCCGGCACCGGCCGTGCGGCCCTGGCACCAGCTCGACCTGCCCTGGGTGCCCGGCCTCGACCTGCGCTTCCACCTGGGCGTGGACGGCATCTCGTACCCCCTGGTGGTGCTGACCGCGCTGCTCACCCTGCTCTGCTGCGCGTACACGGTGTGGAAGGTGCCCGCCGGCGGCGGCAGCGGCCGGGCCCTCGTGGCGCTGCTGCTGGTGGTCGAGGTCGGCATCCTCGGCACCTTCCTCGCCTTCGACCTGGTGCTGTTCTTCTGCTTCTTCGAGGTCGTCCTGCTCCCCATGTACGCGATCATCGCCGGCTGGGGCGGACCGGACCGGCGGCGGGCGGCGCGCAAGTTCGCCCTCTACACCCTGCTCGGCTCGGTGCTGCTGCTGGTCGGCGTGTACGTCGTGGTGGCCGCCGCCGGCACCGCCGACCTCGTCGCGCTGACCGGCGGGGCCGGGCTTCCCCGAGGCACCCAGCTCGCCGCGTTCACCCTGTTCGGGTTGGCGTTCGCGGTGAAGAGCCCGCTCTGGCCGCTGCACTCCTGGCTGCCCGACGCGCACACCCAGGCGCCCACCGTCGGCAGCGTCGTGCTCGCCGGGGTGCTGCTCAAGATGGGCACGTACGGGCTGGTCCGGGTCGCCGTCGGGGTGGCGCCGGAGGGGGCCCGCTGGGCCGCCCCGGTGCTCGGGGTGCTCGCCGTCGCGGCGATCCTGATCGGCTCCCTGGTCTGCCTCGCCCAGAGCGAGCTGAAGCGGCTGATCGCGTACTCCAGCGTCGGGCACATGGGGTTCGTGCTGCTCGGGGTGGCCACCCTGACCGCCACCGGCATCCAGGCCGCGCTGATCGGCAACATCGCGCACGGGGTGATCACCGGGCTGCTCTTCTTCCTGGCCGGGGCAATCAAGGACCGGTCGGGCACCGGGGAGCTCGCAGAGCTGTCCGGGTTGCGGGAGACCGCGCCCCGGCTCGCCGGGCTGCTCGGCTTCGCCGCCGTCGCCTCGCTGGGCCTGCCCGGCCTGGCCGGGTTCTGGGGCGAGGCGTTCGCCGTGGTCGCCGCGATCGGGCGGGGCGGGGTGTTCTGGACCGTCCTGGGCGTGCTGGCGGCGGTCGGCGGCGCGCTGACCGCGGCGTACCTGCTGCGGCTGCTGCGCCGGGTCACCCACGGCCGGCCCAGCCCGGCGGTCGGCCGGGTCGCCCCCGGCCTCGCCGCCGCCGAACTGACCGCGTGGGCGCCGCTGGTGCTGCTCGCCCTCGCCGTCGGCCTGGCCCCCACCCTGGTCCTCGGCGTCGCCGCCGCCCCGGTGGCCGCCCTGGTGGCGGTCCTTCGATGAGCCCTGTGGCGGAGGTGCGCGTGAGCGCGAGGAGTGCGGCGGAGCGGAGCCTCGCAGTCGTGAACGAGAGCGGGCTCGGATGAGTGTGGTGCAGAGCGTCGACAGCGTGGCGCTGCTCCCGGCGTACCTCGCGGCCGGCACGGCCGTCCTGGTGCTGCTGACCGACCTGTTGGTGGCGCGGGCCGCCGCGACGGTGGCGGTGGCCGCCGCCGGGTCGGTCGCCACCGCGCTCGGCTGCGCCGTCGTCGGGGCGGGCGGCGAGCGCTCGACGTTCTGCGTCGGCGCCGACTGCTCGTACGTCTTCGGTGGCCGGGCCGCCCTGGTCGGGGCGCTGTTCGCCCTGCTCACCCTCGGTGTGCTGGCGCTGTCCGGGCCGCTGCTGCGCGCCGGCCGGTCCCCGGTGGGCGAGTACTGCTTCCTCCTCGCCTGCTCGATGACCGGTGGCGTGGTGCTCGGCGCGGCCGGCGACCTGATCACCCTGATCGTCGCGTTGGAGACGCTGACCCTGCCGCTGTACGTGCTCGTCGGCCTGCGCCGGGGGAGCCTCGCCGGCGCCGAGGCGGCGGTGACGTTCTTCGTGGTGAGCGTGGTCGCCACCACCCTCACCCTGCTCGGCGCGGCCCTGCTCTACGCGGTCACCGGCGGACTGCACCTGGGCCGGGTCGGCGCGCTGTTCGCCGAGCGTCCCGACCTGCTGGACGTGCCGCTGACCGCGGCGGCCGTGGCGCTGGTCCTGCTCGGGCTGGCGTTCAAGGTGGCCGCCGTGCCGTTCCACGCCTGGGCCCCGGCCACCTACGACGGTGCGCCGCTGCCCGTGGCGGCGTACCTGTCGACCGCCTCGAAGCTCGGCGGGGTGGTGGCCCTGCTCGCGGTGGTCCAGCGGGCCCTGCCGGCGGAGGTCACCGGCCCGGTGCTCGCCGGACTCGCCGTGCTCACCATGACTGTGGGCAACCTGGTGGCGCTGCGCCAGCGCCGGGCGGTCCGGCTGCTCGCCTGGTCGTCGGTGGCCCAGGCCGGCTACATTCTCGCCCCCCTCGGCGCGCTCGCGCTGGCCGCCGGCCGCACCGCCGACGCCCGCGCCGCCGCGTACGCCGCCGCCGTCGCGTACACGGTCTTCTTCGTGGTGCTGGAGCTGGCGGCGTTCGCGGCGCTGGTGGCGCTGCGGCCGGCTGACGCCGACGGGGGCACCCTCGTCGAGCTGCGCGGCGCGGCCCGGCGGCGGCCCTGGGTGGGGGCCGCGTTCGCGCTGGCCCTGGTCGGGCTGGCCGGTCTCCCGCCGGGGCTGGCCGGCCTCTTCGCGAAGGTGACGGTGGTCCGGGCCCTGCTGGACGGTGGCGCGGCCTGGTTGGCCCTGGTCGTGGCGGTGAACGCGGTGATCGGCCTCGCCTACTACCTCCGCGTCGCCGCCCTGCTGTACGCCCCGTCGGCCGATGCCACGCCCGTCCCCGCCCGCCCTGCCGGAGCGGTCGCCGTCGCGCTCGCCGCCGCCACCGGCGTCGCGCTGGTCGTCGGGTTCGCCCCGCAGCTCGTGCTGGACCTCGCGGCCCGCTGACCCTGCGTAGATCGTGCCCTCGGGCGCGGCCTGAGCGGATCGCTCCTGACCTGGGGCTCAGTGGCCGCTCAGTTTTACAGGTAACTCACAGTCATTAGGCGGATGGTTGGTGGGTACCGGTTTTGTTGGACCGGTCAGCGGGTCCCGTGTGATCCGCGCACCGAAGGAGCGATCGTGCATCACAACCGTCTGAAGACCGCAGTGCTGCTCGGCCTGTTGACCTCGCTGATCCTTGCGGTCGGCTACTGGTTCGGCGGGAGCGGCGGGCTCGTCATCGCCGTCGTCATCTCGTTGGTGATGAACGGCGTGACCTACTTCTACTCCGACAAGCTCGCGCTGCGCTCGATGAAGGCACAACCGGTCAGCGAGGCGCAGTTCCCCGAGCTGTACCGGATGGTCCGCGAGCTGGCCACCGAGGCCCGGCAGCCGATGCCCCGCCTGTACGTCAGCCCCACCTCGCAGCCCAACGCGTTCGCCACGGGCCGTAACCCGGCCAACGCGGCGGTCTGCGTCACCCAGGGCATCACCGAGGTCCTCGACTACCGGGAGCTGCGCGGGGTGATCGGGCACGAGCTGTCACACGTCTACAACCGGGACATCCTCATCTCCAGCGTGGCGGCCGGCCTGGCCGGCATCATCACCATGCTGGCCAACCTGGCGTGGTTCATCCCGCTGGGCTCCTCCGACGACGAGGACCGCCCGAACCCGGCCGTGCTGCTGCTTACCCTGATCCTCGGCCCGATCGCGGCCACCGTGATCCAGTTGGCGATCAGCCGCAGCCGGGAGTTCCAGGCCGACGCGTCCGGAGCCCGCCTCACCGGGGACCCACTGGCCCTGGCCAGCGCCCTGAAGAAGATCCACATGGGCACCCAGGCCCGCCCGCTGCCGGCCCAGGGACAGCTCACCAGCACCGCCCACCTGATGATCGACAACCCGTTCAAGCGGGGCGGCGGCGTCGCCGCGCTTTTCTCCACCCACCCGCGGATGGAGGAGCGGGTCGCCCGGCTGGAGCAGATGGCCGCCAGCGCCGGCCCGGTGCAGTTCCAGCGCTGACGCCCGTACCACCCGATCCGCCCGCGCCCGGTCCCACCGGGTCCGGGCGGATCGTCGTGCACGCGACGAGACACCGGCCATAACCGGTTCACTCCCGGCAGTCGCGGCGTTAGGGTCGCAACGTCTTCCGCTCATTACATATTTGGAGGTTCCCCGTGGCCGCACTGCGCCAGTACCTGGGCGTCTGGCGGATCCCCGGCGCACCGATGCTGCTCGTCCTCGGCGTCATCGGCCGGCTCGGGATCGGCATGACGCCGCTGGCGCTGCTGCTCGTCGTGGAACAGGTGACCGGGCGGTACTCCCTCGCCGCGGTCGCCGGCGGCATCTACGCCCTCTCCAGCGCCGCGCTGAGCCCGATCGCCGGCCGGGTCGCCGACCGGGTCGGCCCGACGCCGGTGCTGCTGGCCACCGCCGTCGCCCACCCCCTCGCGCTGTCCGGCCTGCTCGTGGCGAGCCGCTCCGACGCCGGCAACCTGGCCCTGATCTACGTGGCCTCCGGGGTCGCCGGCGCCACGTACCCGCCGCTGACCGCCGCGCTCCGGGGGGCCTGGAACGACCTGACCGGCCCCGCCTCCGGCCGGTACCACCTACGCAACACCGCCCTGGCCGCGGAGACCACGCTCTTCGAGGTGGTCTTCGTGCTCGGTCCGCTGCTGGTGGCCGCGTTCGTCCTGTTCGCCGATGCGACGGCCGCCCTGATCGGCTCGGCGGTGGTCACCCTGGCCGGCACCACCGCCGTGGCGCTCGGCCGGGTGATGCGCGGCTGGCGCCCGCACGCGCACGAGCACCAGGCCAAGGGGCTCGGCCCGCTGCGGGTCGGCGGCTTCCCCGCACTGCTGCTCTGCGTCGCCAGCCTCGGCATCGCGTTCGGCGCCGCCGGGGTGATCGTGCCGGCCTTCGCCGGGAGCCAGCCGACCGACGACCCGGAGAGCCTGGCCGGGCTGCTGCTCGCGGTCTGGGGGATCGGCAGCGCGGCCGGCGGGTTCTGGTTCGGCGTCCGCAAGCCGGCGGCGAACATGACCCGCCAGTTCGCCTGGCTGCTCGCCGCCGTTGCCGGCAGTTTCGCCGTGTTCGCGGTGATGCCCGGACCGCTGCCACTGGGCGTGGCCCTGATCGTCGGCGGGGCCACCATCGCACCCGCGTTGACCCTGGAGAACACCCTGGTCGGGCGGATCGCCCCCGTCGGCATGCTGAACGAGGCGTACACCTGGGTGGTCACCATGTCGGTGGCGGCCAGCGCCGCCGGTGGCGCGGTGGCCGGGCTGATCGTCGACCACGCCGGCGGCGTGTCCTGGGCGTTCCTCTTCGCCGGGGCTGCGGTCGCCGTCGGGGCCACGGTCGCCGCGTTCCCCGCCGGCCCGATCGCCCGGGCCGAGGCCACGGCGGTACGCGCCGAGCAGACCCTCGCCGCCTGACCTCCGCTGCCTGACCCCCGCCGGCGGCTGGTTCCCCAGGCCGCACTCCGGGCACCGCATGCGGTGCCCGGAGTGCCTGTCGTGCTGATCAGGCCTGGATGCCCACCCTGCGGCGGATCCGGCTGGCCCCGAGCAGGAGCGCACCGGCGGCCAGCAGGCCGCCACCCAGGGAGAGGACACCGGCGGAGCTGTCGCCGGTGACCGGCAGTTCCTGCTCGCCCTTGCCCTTGTCGCCCTTGCCGTGCTCGTCGTCCTTGCCGTCCTTGCCGTCCTTGCCGTGCTCGTGGTCCTTGCCGTCCTTGCCGTGCTCGTCGTCCTTGCCGTCGTGCCGGGGGTCGAACTTGCCATCCCGGATGCAGACGGTGACGGTCACGGGGTCGGAGACCACGGGCTTGCGGTAGAACTTGCCGGTGGCGCGGGCCGTGTTGACCACCTTTCCGGCCTTGACGTCGGCCGAGGTCACCACATGCGGCTTGACGGCGTGGCAGTCGGTGCTCGTGCCCGGTGCCAGCGTGGTGCTGTTGCAGACCACCTGACCGGCCTTCGGGTCGTTGACGGCTACGTCGGTGATGGCGACCGTGCCGGTGTTGGTCACCCGGTAGGTGTAAAAGATCTTGTCGCCCTTGGCCGCGAAGCCGTCGTTCTCACACTTCTTGCGGCAGTCCGACTCGACCCGAGCCTTCTTGTCGATCGACAGGCTGATCTGCTTCGGCGGGACCCGCTCGGTGGTCACGGTGAACGTCGCGTAGTCGGACAGCACCTTCTGCCGGTGGAACAACCCGGAAGCCTGTGCGGTGTTGACGATCTTGCCCTTGGTCACGTCGGTCTTCGTGACGGTGTACGTGCCGGTGCAGGTGGTGCTCGCCCCCGGCGCGAGTGACGTGTCCTCGCAGGTGATGCCGGTGACCGTGTCGTCGGTGACGGTGATGTCGGTGACGGTGATCGGGTAGGTCGTGCCCGTGTTCTGGTTCGTCACCGTGTAGGTGTAGGTGACCTTGTCACCAGCCTGTACGTCGGTGGCCGGGGTTGCGGTCTTGGTCAGCCCCAGCTTCAGGTCCGCCGGTCGCCTCGCCCCACAGGTGCTGATGAGCTCGAAGGAGCGTGCGCTTCCGGACACCAGCACAGCGGTGGCACCGGTGAGCGTCCCGCCGGCCGGCAGTCGGATCCACGCCTTGCTGGTGCCCATGTCATTGACGATCTTGCTGTTGGGAGCGGTGGGGATCGTCCTCGTGACAGTGCCGCTCGGCGTGCTGAACGTCGCCGTGACGGACTGGAAGGCGCCGCTGGTGTGCGGGTTACCCGGCAGGTTGAAGACCCACGCGTCCTCGTTCGGGAAGGGCCCACCACCGAGCTTGGGGTCGCAGTTCTGGGTGAACTGGGCTGCCGTCGTCGGCACGTTGCCCGGGTTGATGTTGATCGGCGGTGCCGCAACGGCCGGCGAGCCGGCCGCGAGCAGCAGGCCGCCGGCCAGCAGCGTGAAGGCGGCCAGTCGTACGCGGATGCCGGCTCGTATGCGCGGCGAAGAGGTCTTGCTCATGTGTTCCCCCGTGTCATGGACTGTTGACAAGGGGGGCAACGAGTAGTAAAAGATGCGCGTCACGCAGGGGAAGGTGAAATCCCCCGCTAGATGGAAAAAGGTGCCCTTCTGCCACCAAATCGCCTCGGCTACCCCATCCAGCTGCCGAGGACGGCTGCCCGCGGCGTGAGTTTCGTGCGCGGCGAGCCTGTCAGCACCGGACCAGGAGGCCGCCGAGGCCCCGGACCGGCGACACGGGCTACCGCCTCCGTCCCGACCCGTGTCGTCTTGGTCCAGACCTGGATCGGACGGGAATGCGGTACTCGCGAGCCGCGCCTTCGGCGCTGCCGGGCGTGTAGTTGCCGCCGCCCACCGATGGCGGCCGGCCCCCGAGGGCGGCGACCGGTCGCCACCGCGTCAGCGGTAGTTGGTGAACTGAAGGGCGACGCCGAAGTCATCACCCTTGAGCAGCGCGATGATGGCCTGGAGGTCGTCCTTCTTCTTGCCGGTGACCCGGAGCTGGTCGCCCTGGATCTGCGCCTGGACGCCCTTGGGGCCCTCGTCCCGGATCTTCTTGCTGATCACCTTGGCCTTGTCCGAGTCGATGCCCTGGATCACCTTGGCGTCGATCTTGAAGATCTTGCCGGAGGGACGCGGGTCGCCGGCGTCGAGGGACTTCAGCGAGATGTTCCGCTTGACCAGCTTCTCCTTGAAGACGTCCAGGGCCGCCCGGACCCGCTCCTCGGTCTCCGCCTGGAGGCTGATCGCCTCCTCGCCCGACCAGGAGATCTCCGCGCCGGTGCCCCGGAAGTCGAACCGCGTCGCGATCTCCTTCTCCGCCTGGCGGAGGGCGTTGTCGACCTCCTGCCGGTCGACCTTGCTCACGATGTCGAACGACGGATTCGCTGCCATGCTCATGCTCCTGCTGTCCGGGCGGTCAGTGCTCGTACGCGTCGCCCGCCGACCAGCGGCACGACCCCCTGACGGTACCCGGTTGCGCCGGACCCGGGAGTAACCGCTATCCTTGGCTCCGCTGCCGCGCACAGCGCGGTGGCGACGCCCTGGCGGGTTGCCCGAGCGGCCAATGGGAGCGGACTGTAAATCCGTCGCGAAAGCTTCGAAGGTTCGAATCCTTCACCCGCCACCAGGTGCGAAAACGGCCCCTGACCAGCAGAGATGCCGGTCAGGGGCCGTTCTCGTTAGTCCCGCTGAGTCTTGCCGGGTGCCGCTGGATCTCACTGGCTGTGTCGTATACGTGTCGCGGGTCGGCGATGGAGGGCAGGCGACACCTTCTAAAGCATGACCAAGTTCGTCACAACGTTCCCGACGACGCCGAGGACCACGCCGCCCGCAAAGGTCAGGAGGGCTAGGCGCGTCCCGCTTCGGCGTTGCTGCTCTGCCTGCTCGGCGTTAGCAACCTTGAGCTTCTCAATCTCATCCTTGAGGCTCTGCTCTGTGCGTTCACTGAGCAACAACGAGATCTTGCTCGCCTGGTCCTCGTTAAGTTGAGCGACCACCTGCGCGGCCTCTGATCGCTCAACCAACTTGCGTACCTCGCCCTCGAACGCTTCTGCTCGCGCGCTGATGTCGCGAAGTCTTGTGACCGTCTGAGCCAGAGTGCCGGAAACGTCCGCAATTTCCTGTTCTAGGGAAGGTGCTGGTTGGGGCAGGCTTCGCTCAACCGAAGCAATAGCCTGGTCCAACGCGTCATGGAAGTGTCGCGTCGCTCTTGCCCGTGCTGCTTGGCCCCTTACGATGATCAAAACGCTGCTTAGCAGCACTACCAGCACTGACCCCACTATGAGTGTCCACTCCGAGGGGTCGAGTTGGCCTGAACTTTGCTGAACTATCAGCGCAGCGGCCGATGTAGCGAGGATCGAGATCAAGATGTCCAAGACATCCCATGACCGTCGTCGGCTTCTAGGCCGTGTTGTGACGTTAATTCGCACGCTGAGCAGCTTAGAGATGGGTGGATGGCTTAAGTAGCCCGCCCAACACCGATCGGAGTTATTCCTGGTCATGTTCGCTGTCGGAAAGGTGGCTGCCGTCGCGCCACGCTAGGGCAATCGCGATGCGCTGTCGGGCCGCATCTCCTTGACCGGAGACGCACTTCGCGTACACACGCATTAAGACGTGCACACTGTGCCCGGCCCACTCAGCAACCTGGGTCGCCGGTACGCCAGCGTTCAGCCAAAGCGACACGGCGGCGTGCCGTAGGTCGTACGGACGCCGGGCCAGTGGTGAGCGCTGCTGAGCGGGAGTGAACACCTTGGCCCGTGCGTCCCGCCATGCCTTCCCGTAGGTGTTGTTCGGAATTGGTTGGCCGGCGGTGGGTACGTACCGGCCGCCGGGGCCGCGGCGGGTGACGAACAGCTTTCCGTTTGATCCCGGCGGGTACTCCTGGATGTGGTGATCGAGTAGCCGCACGAGCGGCGGTGGCACCGGCACGTCTCGCGTCGCGGTCTTCGCCCGGTGTTTCAGCCCGCGTTCCTCGGTGGTGTCGTTTCCGTCGCCCCAATCCCGGCCTACCGCCACCGTCGAGCCGGTCAGGTGCAGCACGCCCCACCCGCCGTGCTTGGCAGGCCGTTCGTACTCGTCCTCGCGCAGGTGGAGCACTTCCTCGGGCCGCAACGCGGCGTAGTACATGCACCCGAAGAATGCCTCCAACTCGGGCACGGCGCGCCCCACCTCGGTGAGTAGCGCCCGCACCTGATCCGGGTTGACCACCGCCCGGCGGTCCACCTCATCGGCAGTCTTCGGCGCGGTCCAGCTCACGAGGGACATCGGGTGTGTATCGAGTAGCCGCAGCTCGACGGCGTATTTGAGGGCGCCGGAGAAGACGGCGCGCTTGCGGGCGATCGTGCTGGGTGACGCCGGAACGCCGTCCATTCGTAGGGCAAGCACGTCGAGTGCCTTCCGGACCAACGCGGCGTCGGCGAGCGCCGCCAGGTCGACGGTGTTGGCCTTCAGCCAGCGCACGGCGGCGGCGAGGTCGGCGGGCGGTTCTCCGGCGTCGCGGCGGGTCTTGTTGAACACCCACCCGTAGAGCGCGGCGCGTAGCGCCTTGTCGGTGGGTACACCTCGGTCTGTCGCCAGCAGGGCCGGCGTGACGGTGGCCAGCGTCTCGGCGATGCCCTTGCGGTGCTTGGCCGATGCGCGGGGCCACTTTATGTCGACGTACGTCACGGCGTGCTCGTACCACGACCTGGTATTGAGCGCTCGTGCCATCGGCTCGGGCAGGCCGCTGGCCTCATCGAACGCGACGCCTTCCCGCTGGGCCACGACCAGCTTCGACCGGAAGCTTTCGGCCAGGGCGCGAGTCGCGAACGTCTTGCGGAACGCGTGGCCGGCCACCTTCCACCGGACGACGTAGGAGTAGCCCTTGGCGAGTTGGTTCTTAAGGATGCCGTGTACGCGTACGTCGTAGGTGCTCAAGCGGCCTCCTCGTGATCGTTGATCCAGGCGTCCAGGTCGCGGCGGCGGACGAACAGGCTGCCGTTCGGGTACTTGATGGTTCGGGGTGCGCGGCCGGTGGCCTTCCAGCGAAAAAAGGTCGAGCGGGGTACGCGGAGTTCGTCTAGGGCTTCGGCGAGGGTGAGCAGGTTGCCGGTCGGGGTGCGGCGGGCGGTCATGGGCGGGTGTCCTCCCTCGGGGTGGCGTCGAGGTAGATGCGCTGGAACACCGGGGATCGGCGGTCGGGGTAGGGCCGAAAGACGGAGCGGATGTGCAGCACTCGGGCGATGGCGTTGAGCGCTGCGTCTGTTTCAGGGGGTGTGCCAAGCAGCCTGATTCGCACGGTGAGCGCCTTTCGGTCGGCGCGGGTCGCCTTGATGAAAAAACAGGGAGGTATCGCCGCAGAACGGCATAGAGCCGCCCACTGAGAGCGCCGTAGGCGCAAGATCCGGGATGGGTCGGGGTAAGGCATAGAGCCGAACCGTCTCCGTGGCTCTCCGTGGGGCCGTTTCCGGGGCGTCGAGCGGTCGGCCGCTGGCCGTGAGCGTCGGGAAGGGGTCGGGAGGCGTTGACACGTTGACAATCGGCCGACAAGCGGATATTTCCGCAGTTGAGGGCTGGTGTCGGGGTGTCAACGCCCCCCGTTGACAGGCGTTGACACCCGTTGACACCGGGGCGGACCGGCGGCGGGTTGTCAACGCCTGTCAACGCCTGTCAACGGAGCCCGTTGACACCTTCGGAGGTGTCCTGAGCTGCGGAAACATCGTCGTCGGGGGCGGTTGTCAGCGTGTCAACGCTTCCGGGCACCTCGGCGACGGCGCGGGGGTGCAGCTCATAGCGGCCGTCCGGCCCGTGGCGGACCCATCCGAGCGCGGCCAGCTCGGCGAGCACCGCCGACACGTCGTCGGACTTCGGGAGCCGGCGGGAGACGCGGCGGTGCAGTTCCCGGCGGGTGAAGGTGGTCATGGCCTTGGTGGTGAGCACGCCGAGCACGTAGCGGGCGTTCTCGATCGTGGCGTCACTGCCGATGGTGGTGAGCGCGGCTCGGTAGTGGGCGGCGAAGAACTCGGCGAGTCGTACGGCGTCGGCCATGCGGTCGGCGTCGATGGGGCGGCGCCAGGCGTCGGCGGGGTGGTGGGCGACGTGGAGCAGCCCGGCGAGGCGCAGCGTCGCGCCGGAGAGCTTGTTGCCCCATTCCCGCATGTCGTAGAGGTTGCCGCCGGGGCGTAGTTCGGTCTCGACCTGCTCGGCGGCGGCCCGCCGCACTTGGCCGGCGTCGTCGGTGAGGGTGACCACGGCCGGGTCGGTCCACTCGGCGAGCGCGGCGGCCAGGTCGTGTACCCGGTGGGTGTAGCCGGCGGTGACCTGCTCGGGCACCGGGTCGGTGTCCACGGACCGATATCCGGCCAGCGACCGGGGCAGGGCGAACAGGAACCGGGCCGGCAGTCCTCGGCCGGCGAGGTCGGCGTTCCCGCCGAACTTGCGCAGCACGGTCGGTTGCGCCATCACGCACACGGTCAGCGCCGGCTTGTCGACGCTGGCCCCTTCGCGGGTCTGCCGTTCGTTGCTCATCGGCTGCCCCGCGTGGCCCTTCAAGTACGGGTCAAGGTTGGGGGCACCGGAGTACCGGCCGGCGAGGGTGTCGAAGATGCCGCCTTCATCGCTGATGATCGCCATCCGTCCGCCGTTGGCGGCCATCAACCCGATGAGGGCTTCCGGGGTGGCGTCGTCCACGATGAGTTTCGGCAGGGTGGGAACGGTGATGGCCTCGGCGGCGATGGCGGCGGCGACCGCCTCGGCGGATGCCTCATCGCGCTTGCCGGGGTCGGTGGCCTTGGCTGCCTGGGTCTTGGCTTGCTCGGCTTGCCGGTCGGCGATGTCCCGTAGCGCGGCTGCCTCGGCGATGCGGGGGCGCATCGCGTCGCCGAGCGTCGATTGCGCGGCGAACAGCGGTGCGGTCATGGCCCGATGCACCGGGCTCTTGCGTTCGCCGGGGCCGGCGATGACGGCGGCGAACACGTTCACCGGCTCCCGCCACCCGGCGACCGGCTCGACCTCCAGGCGGCCACCGGCGCAGGCGGAGAGCACGGCGACGGCGAGGGTGCCGGCCATGGCCGGATCGGTTTGGGTGAACCGGGCGACGCCGGTGACCATGTCGCCGAGCCAGCGGGGGAACACGTCGGCCGGGAATGGCGGTGGCGCGGTGTTGGGGCCGGTCAAGGGCACTGGAACATCCCACAGCGGGCCGCCCGCGGTTTGCTGCCCGGTGGTGTCGGCCGGGTCGGTGACGAGGTGGAGACGGGCGGCGGTCATGCGGCCACCTTTCGGGGACGGTGGGAGCCGGCGGTGAGCCCGGATCGGACGGTGCGGTACACCTCGGCGGTGGGCAACCCGGCCGTCACGCCCGCTTGTTCCAGCACGCTTTGCACGTCGTCGGTGCTCAGCGCGCCACCGGCCACGAGTTGACCGAGGGCGATGGCGGCGATGTGGAGCGCCCGGTTGCGTTCGCCCGGCGCGGCGCCGGTCACCCGTTGCACCTCGCGGGTGACGGCGGCCCGCACGTACGCCCCGGCGCGGTCGGTGGGCAGGTCCACCAGCACCGGCCGTTGCGGTGGCAGCGGGGCCGGGGTGAGCAGCCCGGCGAGCCAGCCCGGCAGCGGGGCGGGGTCGGTGTCCAGGTCGACGGTGTACCGCCGACCGGCGGCGGTGGAGCCGGCGGCGACGACGTAGCCGCCGTTGGCGCGGGTGTCGACCATCGGGCCGAGGGTGCCGGCGGTGTTGCGTAGCGCCGGCCCGTCGTCGGGGTGCCGGTAGTAGAGGTGGGTGCCGCCTCGCCCGGTGTGGACGGTGTAGGTCGGGTCGATGTTGGCGGCGTGTGCGGCGGCCAGGTCGGCGAGCACGGCCAGCCCGTCACGCCTGCCCGCCTCGGCGGGGTTCTTCGGCCGGTCGAGGTCGACCACGACTAGGCGGGACGGCCCGCAGGCGAGGCCGATGCCGTAGGGGCGGGTCGACCACGCGCGGCGGATGCGGTCGGGGTTGGTGGTGGCGCGGGGTTCCCATCCGAGGTGGTGGCCGGCGGTGCGGCAGCGGGGGTCGCGGCCGGTGCAGTCGTCGGCGGGGTGGTCGGGGAACGCGGGTCGCTTGTCGTCGGGGCGCAGCGGGAAGACGTTCCAGCCTCGTTCGGCGTGGGCGAGCGCGGCGGTGAGCAGGTCGGGCATGGGTGTCTCCTGTTCAGGCGGGCCGGCGGGTGGCGCGGGCGGTGTCGAGGTCGATCAGCGCCCCGCCCTGGCCGGCGGTGGTGAGGGCGGGGCGGCGGGGCATGGTGTCGGTGGTGGTGGTGAGGGCCAGGCGCAGGAACACGCGGTGGCGGCCGGCGTCTGCGCCGGTGAGCGGGTGCCGGTCGCTGACCTGGGCGACGTAGGCGACGGCGGTCAGCGCCGCAATGGCGGTGTCGAGTTCGGTCGGGGTGCCGGTCAACCACGCCTCCACTACGCGGCCCGGCGGGGTGCGGGCCGTGCGGCGAGGGCGGCGCGGGTGACGACGTGGCGCAGGTCGGCGAGCAGGCCGGCGAGTTGCCGGCGGGCGGGCGGCTCGGCGGGGGCCAGGGCGACCCGTAGCCGAATCTCGGCGTGGTCGCGGCCGGAGGTGGTGCGGACGCGGACGAGGACGGCGCGGCCGTGGCCGGGCAGGTCGATCACGATCTCTTCGGAGCGGTGTTCGCCGAGGTTGCAGCGGTGGTCTCGGCCGCACCATGCGGTGTGGCCGGCGGCACGGCGGTTCATCGGGTGGCCTCGGTGCGCAAGCGGTGGAAGTAGTTGTAGACGCGTCGTCCGGTGCGGAGCCGGTGGCCTCGGTCGCAGCGTCGGCAGCCGCGCGGCCGGTGAAGGATGCGGGTGGTGGTCTGGCCGGTTCCGGCGCACCGCCGGCACCGGGTGAACGGGCTGACCCAGCACAGCCCGACGTAACCGAGCGTGATCAGGGCTGCGAGGGTGATGACGGCGATAGCGAGGGTGAGCAGGGGGTCCACAAGTGCCTCCGGGGCCGGTTTTTGGGTGTGAACGGCCGTGAGCTGCTATCCGCTAGAGGGCAGCTCATGATTCGGATGGGGTGCTAGCGGGGGTGCTAGCGCTAGCAGGTCGGGCGGCTAGCGCTAGCACCCCCGGGACGGGTTAGCCGGCGGACCGCTTCCGGTCACGCTCCGCGATCGCCTTGATGAGGTCGGTGTGCTTGATGCCGCGCCGGGTGGTCGGCTTGCCGTCGATGCGCCGGCCCACGTCGCCGACCTTCACCAGGGGGTGGGGCTTGAGCGCGGTGGTGAGCTGCGCGGCTTCCCACCCGCCGTAGATCTCGGGCCGCAGCTCGGTCAGCAGCGCACACAGCGTCTCGTTCCAAACGGCCTTGTCGTCGCCTGGCCACACGCGGGCCAGGTCGCCGAGCACGTCCGCCACCGGGGCGACGTCGCGGGTCTGCTCCTCGGGCTTAGGCAGCGTCCCAGCCGTGGTGCGCAGGGCGACGGCGCGGGCGACGATGCGGGCGGCGGCGGTGGTGTCGACGTAGTACGACCGGACCGCCGACGCCTTCGGGCCGAAGCCGCGCAGGATGCCCCACCCGGCCTCGATGACCGGCTGAAACACCGTGGCCCGGTGGCCGTTCTTGTAGGCCGAGGTGCCGAGGATCATGTCGTTCGCGGTCTGGTCAGCGACGCTGAGGCAGAACCGGGAGTTGACGTTGCGGGTGATGCCGGTCGGCAGGCTGTCCTTGTCGGGGATCTGCGTGCCGATCATGATGATCACCCCGAGCGCCCGGCCGAGCTTGATGACCTTCTCCAGGATCTCCCCGGCGTCCTTGCCGTACTTGCTGGTCATCAGCTCTTGCAACTCGTCGAACCAGGCCACCAGCGGGTGGAGGCCGGATCCCTTGAGGCTGGCCAGTTCCGGGGTGACCTTGTTCTCGGGTGCCTTGCCCATCCGGGCGTAGTGCTCGATGCGCTTGGAACGGCGGCGGCACTCCTCGTACAGCCACTCCACGAACCCGAAGCACCGCGCGAGGGTGTCGTCGTCGAAGCCGTTGCCGTACTCGGCCATGACCGGCTCCAACACCGCGAAGTCCCCGACACCCTTCAACTCGTAGCCCCGGATCTCCGTACGCGGGTCGAGGGCGGCGGCGAGGATCAGGTCCCGCAGCGCGAACGTCTTCCCGCTGCCGGGCTGACCGCCGAACAGGAAGTTGCGGAACATCAGATCCACGGTCACGGTGTCCAGGCGCGGGGTGGTGGCGAACGGGAACGGCTTGAACACGTCCACCCGGGCGGTGCCGGCCAGCAGCGGCCAGGCGGGTTGCTTCATCTGCGACGCCGGTTCGTAGCCGACCCACAAGGCCAGGCGGCCGGTGTGCCCCGGAGCGGGCTCGGGCCACACCTGATCCAGCGGCAGCCGCATCGCCGAGGCCAGCTTGCCCCGCCGGGCGACCACCTCGGCGGCCTCCACCCCGTACGGCAGATCGACCACCGCGAGGTGGCCGGGGCCGTCGCGGTGGATGTCCATCGGGAAGCTGATCGCCTTCGGGTCCTTGGCAACCGCCGAGTTGATGGCCGGCATCTGCAACGAGGTGAGCGCCCGCCGCACCAGGTCGGCGGTGAGCTTGCGGTACCGGGTGCCCTCGGTCACCCGGTCGGTGAGCGGCTTGTCCGCCGGGCGGCCCCGGGTGGCCAGGAACGGCACGACCACGGCTGCCGCCGCCCACCGCCACCACGACGGCCCGGCGGCCAGGACGATCACGCCGGTTCCGGTGCCGGCCGTGCCGGCGGCGAGCACCCACCACCGCCACACGGACTGGCGCTGCCGGCGGGCGTCGAGCTTGAGCCAGGTGTCGGCGTCACCCCGGGACGCGGCGGCCTGCCGCAGGTGCCAGTTACCTTCCTCCGCGCTGGCCCACCGCAACGCCTGGCCGATCCCGCGCACCATGCCGATCGGTGCCCACGCGAGGGCCTTCACCGCGTACTTCGGCAGGCGAACCCCGTGGTAGGCGGTCACATAGCCGGCGTCCTTGCTCTGATGCTTCACGGCGGCCCGCAGCGCCCGGCCGGAGCGCGCCCACTCGGCCAGGATCGGCCGGCGCTCCCGCTGCCGGGCCACCACCTCGGCCGGGATGTCCTCGGCCATGTCGACCGGCCCACCCACGCGGCCCGGCCCGTCGTCGACGCTCTCGGCGTCGCTGCCGTCGTTCAGGTCGCTTTCGTCGCCGGGCGGGGTAACGAAAGCGTGTCGGCGGGACCGGGCGTCGTCCAGGTCGACCACCTCGGCGTCCGGGCCGCCGGTCACGGCGGCTTCGGCGGCTTGCCAGTCGAACTCATCTCGGGGGGAGGTCATGATGGGGGTTCCTCCAACAGGTCTCACGGGATCGGTGAGGGGCCGGCGGCGCGGCACGGTTCCTAGGCCATGGGCCGCGCCGCCGGGCAGGGCTACTTGTCGGTTGCGCCGCAGCAGCGGCACGTCTTACCTCGGTTGACGGGGGCGGTTAGACCTCCCACATGGCCCCGCAGTGGGTGCAGACCACGTACTTCTTGGCGTTGGCGTAGGTGTAGTGGAAGGCGGGGTGTGCGCAGCTCGCCATGTCGGTCCTCTCGGGTAGTGCCGTCCAGTCGGTCTGGCGGCCTCCGCGTGGGCATCCGGTGATGGGCGGATGCCCCACGGGGGCGGTCAGACCGCGCAGAACAGGGCGGCGACGAACAGCCAGCCGATGTGCCAGGACTGATCGAGGGCGTAGGCCCCGGTGCCGAGAGACGGGTTGTCGTCGTGGCCGGGGCGGGGTGCGCCGAGGGCGTAGAAGCGGGCCGAGCCGAGAGCGGCGGCGATGCGCTTGAGCGGGGTCCGCCGGTCGGCGATGTAGTGCGTGACCGCCGAAATGGCCAGCCCGACCGTGACGCCGGACGGGTCGAGGCGTAGGCCGGTGCCGGCGATCAGGAACACCAGGGCCAGGCCGGCGGTGAGGGTGTAGGTGGTGACGTGGGCGGCGCAGGCGATACGGCCTGCCCAACCGGGCTGGCCCTTGCAGTCGGCCTGGTGCTGGGTCTGCACCCAGTGGTCGGCGACCTGGTGGGCGACGTAGAGGGCGACGAACACGGCAGCGAACGCGGCGGCGCGGGTGCCGGTGGGGTCTGGGAACATGGGTGTCTCTCCTGAGGTCTGTTGGGCTGAGGGGTGAGGCCGGCGGCACGGCATCGGTTTCTGAGGCCAGGGGCCGTGCCGCCGGGCACAGCTAGTCGTGCGCGCGGACGAGGTGCGCCAGGGCGGCGCCCATGCCGAGTACGGCGACCGGCAGGACGGATACGGCGGTGGTGATCCACCAGGGGGCACCCGTGGCGGGGGCGACCAGCAGGTGATAGGCGACCTGGCCGAGCGCGCCGACCAGCAGGGACGCGATGGCGGACCACTTGGCGAACCGAAGCGCCCGGGGCGGCACCCGCCCGGACAGCCACACGTACAGCGCGTACGCCCCGTAGGTCTCGACGCCGATCGGGAGCGTGATCGCGGTGTTGAGGCTGAACCCGTCCGCGATACCGGGCAGCGGGTGGACCACCCCGAACCCGGTGAGTCCGCCGAGCCCGACCCACCCCGACCAGATGGCGACGAACGCGGGCAGGGCGAGCAGCACCACCGGCCAGGCCACGGCTGAGCGGACCGGCGCGGCCGGGGCGGGGTCGGGGGTGGTCGGGGTGGGCGTGTCCGGGTGACTGACCGGCGTGACCTGCCCACCCGGCTCGGCGGGCGTGATCTTCGCCGGGGCGGTCGGGGTCGGGTCGAGCACCGGGGCGAACTCGGGCACGTCCGGGGTCGGGGCGGGGTCCGGGCCGATCGGCTCGGGGTAGTCCAGCCGGGGCGCGGCCGGGTCGGCGGTGTCCGCCTCGGGCGTCAGCAGCGACCCGCGCAGGATCAGAGCGGTCCGCAGCGTCTCGGCGCGGGTGCGGCCCTCGTGCTCGGCCTTGAGGCGGGCGAGGATGTCGTCAGCCTTAGCCGCGCCGATGCGGAACTCACGCATCAGCCGGTTGCGGGAGGGGAGCTGTTGGCCGGCGGGCAGGTCCAGGGCGCGGGCGGCCGGAAGCAGCACGTCGACCGGCTGCGGGAACTTCGTGCCGTTGATGGCCGGGGCGGTCATGACTGATGTCCTCCATCGGAGCAGGTCAGGCACTCGCCGAGCGAGCGCGGAATGTAGTAGTCCCGGACCACACCGCAGGCGGGGCAAGTACGGCGGGCGATCAACGCGGCGCGAACCGCGCAGAGCTGGGCGGGGGTGGCGGTGCGCTTGGGGCGGGCCAGGTCGACCCGGTACAGGAAGGCGGCGCGGGTACCGCCGACACCGCGCCAGAGCACCTGCGCGGCGACCGGCTGACCAGCGGGGCGCAGACCGGCGGCACGCAACTGGCGGCGGGTGGCGTAGCCGGTCGGGGCACCCCGCCACCAGTAGGTGGGGATGCCGTACCGGTCTCCGTCCGGATCCCAGTAGGCGGCGCGGATGCGTGACATCAGGCCGCGCGGCACGGGCCGGCGAGGGTACCGGCGGCCAGGTCGGCGGCGGCGCGGGTGACACGAGCCTCGGCCCGGCGCAGCCGCCGCCAGTCCAGGTCGGTCGGGCCGCCCTTGTCCTCGGCGTAGATCAGGGTGATTTCGGCGTCGAGTACGTCCAGCTCAGCGGCGATCAGCGGCCACTCCGTGTCGATCGCGGCCAGGTCGGCGGCGGTCGGCTCGGCGGTGACGAGGGCAAGTCGGTTCCACACGGGAAACCTCCGGGAGAGTCGATGAAGTGGGGGGGAAAGCCCCGGGGTGCGACTGGACCGGCCGCACCCTGGGACAGACAGGAACAGGAGGCAGAAGCAACCGCGCGCCAGATCCGGCCCGCTCGCCCCGCTCACCCGGGATCTACCGGGGTCGGCCACCGTGTGGCTCAAGGCGGGGATGCCGCAGACGGATCTACGCGGCGCTTCTGCTGTGAAGTTCTCAATGAACGACCACACGACCGGCCCGTGAGCGCGCAGCGCAAAGCGCCACCTTCCCCGGCTTCCGTTCGGCTTGTCGTTCCTGGCTAGCCAGGTTCGACGGGATGAACGTAGGTCGGCTTGGCTAGTCAGGTCAAGTGGGCGCGGCGAACTTTCTCAACTTGGCTAGTCAGCGCTACCGTGGGCAGGTGAGCGAGAACCTTGACTTCCTCGGTCAGCTAGATCCCGACGACCCCAAACAGGCCTCGCAGCAGATCGCGAACAAGCTGCGGGCAGCCATCCTCACGCGCCGACTCACGCCCGGCGAGAAGCTGCCGTCGCAGCCCGAGCTAGCCACCCGCTACGGCGTCGCACGAGAGACAGTCAAGCGAGCCTTGGACCTGCTCCGGGCAGAGCGGCTGATCGTGTCCCGGCAGGGCAGCGGCGCGTTCGTCCGCGCGCAGACGCAGCGGGCGGTTGAGCTGCGTCCGCACATTGAAGCCTCGTTCGACCGACCTCACGTCACTATCGACTTCGCCGGGTTCTCTGGCGAGACGCTGCGCGACGCGCTCGCCGAAGCGCTCGACAAGGTGCGCGTCGGCCGGCTCGCGCCGGAGACGATCGCCGTGCGGGTCCTGATCTCCGACATGACTGCGCCGATGGCGCTGCCAGCACGGGCCGAGACGCAGGCCGACGACCCGGCCGTACGCGAGCGCGCGGCGCGAATCACCCGCCGGGCGGCGGACGGCATCATCGATCAGGTCACCGAGCTGGGCGACCTCGGCCTCATCCGGTCGACCACCGTCGAAGTACGGATGCACCGGGCGTCCCCGCTGTTCAAGCTCTACATCCTGAACAGCGAAGAGGTCTTCTACGGCTTCTACCCGGTACTTGAGCGCACCGTCTCGATCAAGGGTGAGCCGATGGCGATCTATGACCTGATGGGCAAGGACGTGCCGCTGTTCCACTACGCGGTGACCGACGACGACACCTCGCACGGCACACAGTTCGTGGAGGCGTCCCGCCAGTGGTTCGACTCGGTGTGGTCGACCATCGCCTACCGGTACGACGGATGAGCGCCGACCTCGGCCGACTGCTCGCCGGGGTCGGCGCGGTGCTGCTCGACTTCGACGGGCCGGTGTGCAGTATCTTCGCCGGCTACCCGGCGCCGCAGGTTGCCGCCGAGCTGGTCGACGTACTGAGGCAGCGAGGCGTCGACGTGCCACCCGACCTCGCCAGCGAGCCGGACCCGCTTGAGGTGTTACGCCGCACCGGCGCGGCCGGCGACCAGGGCGCCACGCGGGCGGTGGAGGACGCGCTATGCGCGGCCGAGCGCCGGGCCGTCGAGACTGCCGAGCCAACGCCGTACGGCCGGGAAGTCATCGTGGCCGCCCGGCAGGCCGGGCTACCCGTGGCGGTGGTCAGCAACAACTGTGCCGGGGTGGTGACCGCCTACCTGGCAGCGCACCGACTCGCCGGGTATGTCTCTCCGGTGGTCGGCCGGTCCTATGCCGATCCGGACCGCATGAAGCCCAACCCTGATCCGATTCTGCAAGCCGTGCAGGCGCTCGGCGAGCCGCCGGGACGCTGTGTCCTCGTTGGCGACTCGCTGTCGGACATCGAGGGGGCGCGGGCCGCCGGGGTGCCGGTGATCGGATACGCAAACCGGCCCCGGAAGGTTGCGGGCTTCCATGCGGCCGGAGCGGACATCGTAGTCACCAGTATGGAGACGATAGCCGGGTTGTTAATTGACCTAGCCGGTGGCTGAGTCGCCTGTTTCAGTCACCGCGTACCTGTTAGGGGGCGGGTCCGGAGCATCAGCCCGATTAGCCCACCCCTTGGGGCGGCGACAGGTAAGCCCAGTTCTCTATGGTCTGAGAAGGCAATGCTACCAGCGGCATTCCCGCTGGCGCTTCCAGAATGAGGGAGTGCGAGGGCGAGTTTAGGCCTTTGTTTGCCTAGACGTTGTCTTCTCGGAAACCTGTGAGCCGGCTTCTACGATGACGTTGCGCCGTATGCCAAGACGCTCGGCGACAGAGCGTTCTAATGCCCGTTCCGTACGTTGGAGGAATAGTCGATATTTCCGATAGAGCCACGCCACTGGTTCAGACAATGGCCATACGCGTTTCCACAGCAAAAACCAAAGTCGACCATTCTGCGCAAAGGCTCTTCGTGGAGGCTCGGTACTCTCTCGCTCCCATTGTAGGCCGGATGAGTCGATGAATCTGGCCACGAGTGTGGGCGGGTAATCGAGGAGTTCTTCCAGTAAGATCGGAGTGCGGAGTTTGTGAGATCCTTCGACAGTTTCGCCAGGTCCAATCACGTTTATTAGCCTTACCCTCCTGCCCCAGTGTGACGGTAGGCCCGCCCTGACCTGAAAGATCGGCGCATCGCTGTAATTGGTGACCGACCAATCAACCTCATGAACTACACCCTCATCATCGATTGAGAGGTCGCGCTGCATTATCACAACAAGACGTGCCTGCGCGGCCTCTTTGTCTCGCTGGTCCTCACGGCGGACATAGATTTCATGACGGAACAACAGGCCGGTAAAGATCAACGCGGCCGTGGACATTGCAAGCCCAGCGAGGCTTCCCCACGCCTGCATCCAGTCCGTAATTTTGGGAGCTTCAGTAGCCAACACCGTGTCAGGGTAGGTGGCTGGCGCAAAACCCCAGACTCACGAAGACCCGCGCAGCAGAACCTGGCCAGGCGGTCGCTGCCGCTTGCCGTGTCGTACTCTTGTCGCAGCGGCCCCTCAATAAGCCGTTCATGCAGGTCAGAGCGCCGAGGTTGGCGCTCTGTAAATCCGTCGCGAAAGCTTCAGAGGTTCGAATCCTCTACCCGCCACCAGGTGCGAGAACGGCCCCTGACCAGCAGGAATGCTGGTCAGGGGCCGTTCTCGTTTGTCTGGCGGGGTCCGGCTGGGTCCAGCCGTCTACGACTGGTTGTGGGCAGATGGCGGTTGAGGGACGCGTCGGGGTGTGGGCTCGGCTGCGGTAGGGGGTCGGCGGCAAGCCAGTTCCTGGGGTTGGACTGGTGCGGCAGTCGGAAGCCCCGACCGTCGATCAGAACGAGCGATTCGGCTTCCGTACCGCCTGGTGGTCGTCGAGGCGTCTGGGGCTGCCGCACGGGGCGGATTGCCGCCGGCCGGCTTCCCGCCCGCGCCGCGCGAAGCGCGGCGCCTTGATCCAGAACAGAAGAAATCGGCAACAGGGTGGGGCGAGACAAATGTCCTCCGTCGACTGATGCGCGACACGCGTCCGCCAACTGACCTGCGCCAACCTCAGCGCGCTAATGGCGGCAGATCCGGACGTCGGCCAGGATCAGCGCGACCACGGGAAGAGATCGGCGGGAGATGACGCGCTGAGCACAGCAAGCGTCACACGTCACCACCAGAGCCACTGGGCACCGTGTCGGTGCTGTCGGGTGGTCGGGATGGTGTCGACGATCCCGTTACCGCGATGTTCTTTCGCGGTGTTACGGCATGCGGCTCTCGCAGCCTGACGCTCCCTGCTGGTCCAGACGGCGTTGATGAACCAGCGCGGCGGGCCTCCACCGCCGACCAGCCAGCGCAGGCCGGTTCGCGGGTGATGCTGACCGTCCTTGTCCGTACGAGACATGGTTGCCCCTCTCGGGGCTGCGGTCGCGGCCACCTAACGGGGGTGGAACGCGGCGCTGATCCTTGTCCATGGGTCGACCATCATGGCCGCAGGATGGGTCATTGCATCCACAGCACCACGACAGAAGTTCGATGAGGCGGTGCGCACGACCCGCGGCAGATCCGGATGCCGGAACACGGCGACTTCAGGCATCATCGCTGGGTGGATGCCAGCGAGGCCAGGGTCGTTCTGGTTGATGATCTGCGTTCCTTCGTGGACGGCCGCAGTGCGGAAGTGGCCCGTAGCAGTGCGGTTGGGGTTCAGCTCCTCGACCGGTACCGGGGGCAGCGGTTGGACGAGTTGTGGCTGGACCATGACCTGGGCGGGGACGACACGATCTGGCCGGTTGTGGAGGTGCTGGAACGGGCCGCCTTCGAGGGGCGCCGGTTCGACATCGGTGTCGTCTACGTCCATTCCGCCAACCCGGCCGGTGCCACGAAGATCGTCCAGGTTCTGCGGCATTGGGGCTACCAGGTCCACGTCGCGCCGGGCTCGACGGACGTCGGCTATCTCGACGGGACCGCCAGCGCGAGCTGACCGGTTGCAAAGCGCCAGAGCGACACTGACCAGCCGACCGCGCGACCCGCGGCAAAAGCAGATAGCCGACTATCGCGGGACTCGGCGCCCGAAGGGCGAGGCGTGCTGGCCAGTTGGCTCTTGAGGGCATGCCGCCGAGTTGCAACACTTATTCGCTATGAGTGCTAAGGGGCACGGGCGCCCGCGTCAGCCGAGCAATGAGGTCGCGGAACGACGCGAGCGACGCGACGTGCGGATTCGCGCGGAACGGATCGAACTCGCGATGGCGGAGATGGACGACAAGCCGCCGACCGACGACATCGAGTTCGGGCCCGGCCGCGATGCGCGTGTACGGCGAGGAGGACTGCCTGGCCTCGGTCGAGGTCGATGAACCGCCAGCCGGGCCACTCTGGGTGAACTCCGATCGGGCCATCGTTGTTGGCGACTTGATCTCGGCATGTCTGGCCCTTCGGCGACCCACCAGCGCGCTGGGACACCGTGCAGCGATAGGATTGCGGCAGATCCGCACACATCGACCGGGCCGAGGCGTTGGCCCGCCACATCACTGACCCGGACCGGCGGGCGCAGGGCGATGACCGGTCTGGCCAAGGCAGTGGCCGCCGCCGGAGATCTCGACCGGGCCGAGGCTATCGCCAACAGCATCACCGACCCGGACCAGCAGGCGCAGGCGCTCATCGTTGTCGCAACCGTGTGTGGAGGCCGAGGCAGGTTCAGCTCCGCCGGGGCGATGTTCGGTGGGCGCAAGCAAAGGTAAGGGGATGCTGCGAGCCCGTTCACTTGCCGCCGCAGCTTTCGATCAAGGTTCTGGGATAGGCGCCTCGACATAGTTGCCCGCATTCATCCAAACGCCTTATTGGCCGTCTCCAGCGAACGAATGCTCGCAACCCGATGGAGCTGAACCGCACGCCCGCGCAATTCCGAGCTTCGCAAACTCTAATACGACTCTTCTCGGTATGAGAGGGTCTTGCGACGGCGGCCATCCTGTCGCCCCTGGCTTGCTGGATCTGTCGCACATCACCTGGCGGAGTTGCGGCGCACATCAGTTGTCGGATCACAGGTGGGGCGAGACGATTGTGGTGTCACTGGAGATGCTTGACAGTGGCGTCCCACCAGGGTGCTTGACAAGATCCGGAAATTGAGGGGTGTCCCTCTGGCTGAATGCCGGCGTGCCGCCGACGGAGGTCGCCCGGCGCCTGGGTCACGGCCTCGCCGTCCTGCTCCGCGTCTACGCCAACTGCATCGACGGCGGAGACGACACCATGAACGACAAGATCGGCGACGCCCTCGGATGACTCTGCTTCTTGCGGTCGGTCACCACGATGAGTGGATGGCGTGGGAGTGGCTTGGGTCTGTCATGACGGCCGTAGTCGGTGTCGCGGGTGTGGCTGGGACGGTGTGGACTGCTCACGCGGGCCGGCGGCATCAACTTGATGCGGTGAAGGCGCAGGGAGTGATCAGTATGGCTGTTGCCCTGGCGGCGGAGAAGCGATTGATCTACGCCCGGTTTCTCCAACTCGCCCGCGCTGCGTTTGGCGAGGCCAGGTCACTCGTCTCCTCTGGTGCCGCGATGCCCTTGGACGAGGAGTCGTTGCCTCCCTTGCCGGCAGGGTCGAAGATCAAGTATACGGGCCGCTATGAGGTCGGAACGCCATTCGATTTGGCGATGGTCGAGCTGAACAAGTGCTATGACGAGGTGGTCATCGTCGGTGGTCATGAGATCGGAACTCATGCGACGGCCGTGATCTCCGCAATCAGCGGACATGCATCAGGCATAGGGGATGTTTGGGACGTCGACCGTGCCCTGACTGAGGTATCCACTGTCCTGCACGAGGATGCAACGAGATCGACCATGCCTGACCCGGCCGCGCGGCCTGCTTGACGAAGGTTGTGGGGCGTGGGCAGGCCGGAGTCTGCTGAGCGACACTGAGAAACAGCAGATCAGCGCGGTTGATCCAGGCGGGATCGTGGACGCCCTCGGATGAGGGTGGCCCAGTGCAGAATGAGGTGATGTGAGTGAAATGAATCCGCCATTGGTGGTGACGGACAGGCTCGTGCTGCGAGAGGTCCACTCGTCCGACATGGATGTCCTTGAACGGATGTGGCGTGACCCGGTGATGCGGCGGTACCTCGGTGGCCCGGTGTCTGGTGACGAAGTGGCCGAGCGGCGGAAATATGACCAGGCGGGTGGGCTGATGTGGCGACGCGCTCCGGGGAGGTCGTCGGTAGTGCCACCTGGGCAGGTACCGCACGGGCGATCTTGAGTTGTCATACGTCTTCCTGCCGGAGTGGTGGGGGCGGGGGTACGCCCGGGAGACGTGTACGGCGGCCATCGGATTGGCCTTCGACCGGTTTCCGGACGCGGCCCGGCTGATCGCCGTCACTCAGGAGGCGAATACCCGATCGGTCCGCCTCCTGGAAGCCCTGGGCATGGCGCGGGTCGACGCGTTCGAGGAGTTCGGCGCGCGTCAGGTGATGCACGCGATCGACCGTCCGGGGACAAGGTCCCGGGCGTGGGCAGGTGGTGGGCGGGCTAACGTCGGACGGCCGGGTGGCGACGAGCCTGACCAGCGTGAATGCTGTTCAGAAGCTTTTCTTGCTGGGACCGGCCCCGTTAGCGCGGGTGGTAGACGACTGCGCGGCTGACACCCCAGACCGGGCGGATCGACGCGGCGATGCGGCCGCGGTCATCGAGGTCGACGACCTCGCCGTCCGTGCTGACCCCGGCGAGGCTGAGGTCGTGCAGGACGCCGCGCCGCCACAGCGCCGGGCGGGCGCTTCCGTCGGTGGCCTGGGAGCTGGCCAGGATCTCGCCGCGGTTGTTGATCGCCCGCAGCTGGGTGAAGCTGCCGCCGAGGGTGCCGACGTCCAGGGCGCGGCCGTGCCGCCAGAGGATGCCGCGCTCGAACTGCTCGGCCGAGAACTGCCAGCCGATCACCCAGCCGCGGTCGTTGAGGGCATACGTGTTGCTGCGGTCCAAGGGGCCGGCGCCGAGGTCGGTGACCCGGCCACTGTGCCACCGGGCGGCGTGGAAGCCGCCCGGCACGTGCACCCCGCCGGAGACCTGGCCGCGCTCGTTGACGTCGGACACCTCGCCGAGCGGCAAAAGCCGGGCGCGGCCGTTCGTCCACAGGACGGGGCCGGCGTCGGTGCGGCCCACGACCTGGCCGCGGTCGTTGATCGCCACGGGCACGGCGGACGGGTCGCCCAGCGGCCGCAGGACACCGCGGTACCAGACGTACCCGCCGGCGCCGTCGCTGCGGATGCCGACGACCTGGCCGCGGTCGTTGACGTCGATCGGGTGGAAGGCGTCGCCGAGATCGACCATCCGGCCGTGGCGCCAGAGGAACCCGCGGTAGCTGCCGTCGGCGGCCTGGGCGCGACCGACCACGTCGCCGCGGTCGTTCATGGCGCTGGCGTAGCTGCTGTCGCCGCCGAGGGTGCCGAGGTCCACCATGCGATAGCCGGCCAGGGCGCCGGGCGCGGCGGATGCGGCGGCGGTGGGTGCGAGGGTGGGTGCGGTCGTCAAGGCGGCCGCGAGGAGAGCGGTGGCGAGGACGGATGGCATGGGACGGCTCCCTCCGGAACGTCGCCGGGCGAAACGTGCGCTCAGCGTAGGCGCGTCCCGCCGCTCCGCCAGGATGCAGTCACATGGCCGACAGTCGCGCCGTCCGCTACGCGTCACTCGCAGGGGCGATCGTGGGCGTGGTGCGCGGCGACGCCACGGTGCCGCTGCACCTCGTCCAGGACACCCAACTGCGACTGCGGGGCGGCGCCACCGCGTATATGCCGGTGAGGTGCTGAGACAGTGAGGGCGGGCCATCGGGTACGCCACCGCTCCCTACTCGGGTTCGGGGAAGGCGGGGGACAGCGGGACCAACACCCCAAGTGCAAGATCGCGGGGACCGGGCGGGCTGGGAGGGCGGGGCCTGGATGGCGGGTCAGCCGTTCTTGACCTGGGCGAGCTGCACGAGGAGCTGGACCACGTCGTACGCCTCGGCGACATCCCGGCCGGTGAAGGTGACCGTCCGCGCGCCGGCTGCGCGCTCGACGCCCGGGATCAGCGTCGCCATGTCGACGGCGGAGGGGCTGTACAGATCCACCTCCAGCGCCACCGGACCGATCATCGACAGGGGTGGCACCTGCGCCCGTCGCCCCATCGCGGTGGCCGCTCCGTGCCGGAGCCGGTCGCGCGCGACCGCCGGATGCAGCACCTCGGCGGTGAGTTGGCCCAGCGCCCGCTTCACCGGGACGGTCGATGCCTCGGGCACCAGCTCCAGCAGTTCGGCGCAGGCGGCGTCGTCGCCGCTGAGCAGCACGACCGGGGCGCCGTGCTGGCCGGCCAGGGCTGCGTTGAGACCGATCTCGCCGACCTCCCGCCCGTTGAGCCGCACCCCGAGGACGGCGTCGCTGATCGTGTGGGCGAGCACGGCGGGGCCGGTGCCGACCCGGGCGTGGTAGCCGACGAACAGCACGGCGTCGACGTCGTCGGCGAGCCCCGCCAGCATGCCCCGCGGACGGGGCCTGCCGCGGATCAGCCGTACCCGCCGGTCGAGATCCTCCGGCAGCAGGTTGCGGAAGGGGCCGTGCGCGTCGACCACCACGACCTCCGCCGACGGCTCCGCCTCCAGCACCCCGGCGACGACGGCGTTGACGTCGGCCGTCATCAGTGCCCGGCCACGCTCGTAGTCGTACCGGTCGGGGTTGGTCTCCGTGGGGTGGACGATGCCGGAGATGCCCTCCATGTCGGCTGAGATCAACGCCTTCGCCATCGGCCCACCCTAACGCGATCCGCCGTCCCGCTCACGCTCCGCGAGCCGGGCGGACGCGGGAGGACGGGTCGATGGCGGGAGCATCCGGCACGCCGGTGGCGAGCTCGGACCGGCTTGTGCTGCAAGCGGTCCGGCCCGCCGGCCTGGCGCTCCTCGAACGAATGTGGCGTGACCCGCTGATGCGGCGTCACCCCGGCGGCCCACTGCCGGACGAGGTGGTGGCGAAGCGGTGGGATCGACGGGTTCATGGTGACGCCGCGCCTCGGTGAGATCGTCGGCCGGTGTCGTTTCGGCCGGTACCGCACGGGCGAGCTCGAACTGTCGTACGTCTTCCTGCCGGAGCGGTGGGGCGGGGGTACGCCCGGGAGGCGTGCGCGGCGGCCGTCGGCCTCACCTTCGAGCGGTTCCCGGACGACGCCCGGCTGATCGCGGTCACCCAGGAACCGAACGACCGGTCGGTGCGCCTGCTCGAAGCTCTGGGCATGACCCGGGTCGACGCGTTCGCGGAGTTCGGTGCGCGCCAGGTCAGGTACGCGGTCGACCGGCCGGGGCGGCGTGGGGCGATCGCGTCGATGGCCCGTCGACGCCTGGGAAAGGCTCGGACCGCCGACGCGGGGTGTGAACGGCCGGGTGGGGGTCCGGAAAATGAAGGTCCCTTTCGATATCTGCTCCACTGTGGTGTGCTGCCCGGAGTAAAGCGCCATGCGGCTTTAGACGCACTCAATGAGTTTCCGTGATTGGCGCGCTTGGTCCGAGTGTTCGCCAAATGAAGCAGGGCGTGGAACCCGGGAACGTGGGGGTATCACCCCGCCAGGCAGGGCGTCCTGCCGATCGGTCGGACTTGTTGCCGTCCAGGCGGAGCCAGGCCACCGAGGGCTTTGTTGCCCTCAGTGCGTGTGGCACCATCATGGAATCTTCACGCCCCCCGTGCTGCCCGTTTCGTGACAGGAGCCCCACAGATGCCTACTCAAAAGCTGGGTCGGCTGCTCGGCATGACCCTGATGCTCTTCGCGCTCGCCTCCGGCGTCGCCTCGGTTGCCGGTGATTCGGTCGCCGGTGACCGGGCGACCCTCGAGTTCGAGTGGAACTAGGTTCTTCGCGGTTCGTTTGACACCCGCCGTCGTTCGGGTCACCGGGCGACGGCGGTAGCGACCGGGCATCGGCGCGGAGTTCACTCTCGGTGACGACAAGGGAGCAGGATGACGAGCCGTGCGACAGCCGTGCGACGACGCGGGACCGACCTCGCCTGGCTGATAACCGGGCCGCTGGCGTTCCTGGCTGTCATCTGCTGCCTGCTGATCGCGCTGGTCGAGCGGGAGCCGTACGGCGAGTGGGGCCTCGGTCTGCTGCTGCTCACCGCCCTGTTCGCGGCCCACCTGCCGGTCCTGAGCTTCGTCGTCCGGCGGCAGACCTTCTCGGCCACGATCACCGAGATTCCGCTGGTCCTGGCGCTGTACTACCTGCCGCCGCTGACCCTGGTGCTGGTCGCCACCCTCGCCGCGTTGATCGCCCAGCTCCGCCGCCGGCTCGGCCCGGCCAAGTTCGCCTTCAACGTCGCCCGCGCCGCCGCGGCGACCTCCCTTGCCGCCCTGGTCCTGCTGGCGCTCCCCCCGATCAGGGGCGTGGGGCCCGGGACCTGGGGCATCCTCTTCGCGGCGGTCAGCACCATCACGCTGGTCACCCTCGCCGCCGTGGTCGGCGTGATCACCCTGCTCCAGGGCTCGCAGGCCGGGCTCGAGGTGGTCCGCACGTCCACCGTGCCGCTGCTGGTCGCCGGCGTGAACGCCACCGTCGGCCTGATCATCCTGCTCGCGTTGACCGCCACCTACTGGTCGCTGCTGGTCCTCGGGGCGCTCGCGGTGACGGTGGCCGTGGTCTACCGGGCCTACGCCCACTTCCTCCGCCAGCACCGCACCCTCGCCGACATCTACGAGCTGACCCGGGCCATGACCCGTAGCGGCCAGGACGGCACGCTGCCGGACGCGCTGCTCGGCCGGGTCCGCGCCCTCATGCAGGCCGAGTACGCCACCCTGTGGCTGCCCGCCCAGGGCCGGCACCCGGAGGTGCTGCTGACCGCCCGGGTCGACGGGCGCGGCCTGCTCGACTTCTCCAAGATCCCGGGGGCGGTCCGGGAACGGGTCGTGCAGCAGCGGCAGACCGCCGCGCTCGGTGCCCGGCTCGGCGGCGACCGGGGGCAGCTGGAGATGCTGCGGACCGCGCCCGCGAAGGACGCGATCATCGTGCCGCTGCGCTCGGGGGAGGCGGTGATCGGCACCCTGGAGGTCGTCAACCGGCTCAGCAGCCTCGGTCACTTCACCCCGGCCGACGTGCCGGTGATCGAGACGGTGGCCGCGCACGCGGCGGTGGCCCTGGAGAACTCCCGGCTGGTCGACCGGCTGCGGCACGACGCGTACCACGACACGCTGACCAAGCTGCCCAACCGGCGGAGGATCAGCAACGCGCTCGACGAGGCCGTGAAGATCCGGGCCCCGGGCGAGGTGGTCGCCGTGCTGCTGTTCGACGTGGACGGGCTGCGTCAGGTCAACGAGTCGCTCGGCCACGCCGCCGGGGACCAGGTCCTCGCCGAGGTCGCCGTCCGGCTGCGCGCCTCCGCGCCGTCGTCGGCCCTGGTCGGTCGGGCCGGCGGCGACGAGTTCCTGGTGACGCTGCGGCTGGAGAACGCCGACGTGGCGCTGGAGCTGGCCGCGCGGCTGCGCGAGGAGATCCGTGCCGAGATGGTCTTCGACGCGTTCACCCTCGACGTGGACACCGCGGTCGGGGTGGCCGTGCACCCCGACCACGGCAGCGACGCGGCGACCCTGTTGCAGCGGGTCGACCTGGCCGCGTCGGCGGCGAAGTCCATGCCCGGCAGCATTCAGCTGTTCAACCCGGCCCTGGAGTCCCGGTCGCTGCGCCGGCTCGGCCTCGCCGGCGACCTGCGCAAGGCCATCGACGACGGCGAGCTGGAGGTCTACTTGCAGCCCAAGGTGACGCTGCGGGACCGCCGGCTCGTCGGGGTGGAGTGTCTGGCCCGCTGGGAGCACCCCGCGCATGGCGAGGTCGCCCCGGAGGACTTCGTGGCGGTGGCTGAGCACACCGGCCAGCTCGGCCGGCTCACCGAGGTGGTGCTGCGGGAGGGGCTGCGGCGCAGCCGGGACTGGACGCACACCGAGCAGCCGCTCGCCGTCGCGGTCAACCTCTCCGCCCGTACGCTCACCGACCGGCACTTCCCGGACCAGGTGCGCGAGCTGCTGGCCGAGTACGACGTTCCGCCGCAGCGGCTCACCTTCGAGATCCGCGAGGCCGGGGTGCTGGACGGCACCGACCGCCCGATCCCGACCCTGCGCCGGCTGCGCGACCTCGGCGTCCGGCTGTCGGTGGACGACTTCGGCACCGGATCGTCCTCGCTGGCCTACCTGCGTCGGCTGCCGGTGCACGAGGTGAAGGTCGACCGGTCGTTCGTGCAGGGTATGGCGACGGACCCGAGTGATCTGGCCATCGTGAACGCGGTGGTGACCCTCTCCCAGCAGTTCGGCCTGGCGGTGGTGGCCGAGGGCGTGGAGAGCGAGCTGACCCTGGAGTTGCTCCAGGACATCGGCTGTGAGATCGGCCAGGGCTTCCTGTTCAGCCGCCCGCTGCCGTACGAGCGGCTGGAGGCCTGGTTCGGGGCCCAGTTGGAGTCCGAGGCGCTGGTCGGCCCGGACGTCCGCCGGCTGCGCGTCGTCCCCTGAGACGCAGCCCCGAAAGGCCCCTCACCTGGGCGGACGTTCACCCGTCCGACGGCGGGGGGATCCGATTTCACCTCCGGGGCGGGGCCGTGTACTCTTACTTCTGCGCGGCCACCGGGTGATCGTGCAGGCCCCCTTAGCTCAGTCGGCAGAGCGTCTCCATGGTAAGGAGAAGGTCTACGGTTCGATTCCGTAAGGGGGCTCAAAGGGTCCGGCTGGACCCGCCGCGGCGGTGTAGCTCAGATGGCAGAGCAAGCGGCTCATAATCGCTGTGTCGCCGGTTCAATTCCGGCCACCGCTACTCTCGTCCCTCGGGCTCGTTCCCGGTGGTCGTTGGGATGGGCGCCACAGGCGCCCACTTTGCATGTCCGCGCCCCCAGCACATAGGCTGAGGCGTTGTAGTTGTTGACCGTTAGCGAGGAAGGCACTCCGCCGTGGCGAAGGCTACCGATGTCCGGCCGAAGATCACTTTGGCGTGTGTGGAGTGCAAGGAGCGCAACTACATCACGCGCAAGAACCGCCGCAACGACCCGGACCGCATCGAGCTGAAGAAGTTCTGCCCCCGGGACGGCCGGCACACGGCCCACCGCGAGACCCGCTGACCCACCGCCGGCGCGAGCCGGCCGCACGACACCCGATCGCCGATCCGGAACGGATGCGCGGCTTCTGCCGCACGTCCGTCCCGGGTCGGCTTTCGTGCTTTCCGTGTAGGTTCTCGGCATGCCCTTGGACCAGTCCTTCGTCGGCCGGACCTATCCGCCGACCGCCCCCTACCAGGTGGGCCGAGAGAAGATCCGCGAGTTCGCCACGGCGATCGGCGCCACCGACCCCGCGTACCACGATCCCGAGGCCGCCCGGGCGCTCGGTCACCCGGACGTGGTCGCCCCGCCGACCTTCCCCGTGGTCCTGACGATGGCCGCCAGCCGGCAGATCATCGACGACCCGGCGATCGGCGTCGACTACAGCCGGGTGGTCCACGGCGACCAGCGGTTCGCCTACACCCGCCCGGTGGTGGCAGGTGACGAACTGGTCTGTGCGAACACGATCGAGGACATCAGCAGCCGGGGCGGGCACGACTTCCTGACCACCCGCACCGACGTCAGCACGGCCGCCGGCGAGCCGGTGGTCGCCGTCTGGTCCAAGCTCGTCGTACGCGGGGAGGCCTGACGTGGAACTGCCCACCAAGACCTTCCGGGTCACCCGGGCCGACCTGGTCCGCTACGCGGGCGCCTCCGGCGACTTCAACCCGATTCACTGGAGCGACCGGTTCGCCACCGGCGTCGGCCTGCCCGGGGTGATCGCGCACGGGATGTTCACCATGGCGCTGGTCGGCCGGGCGGTGACCGAGTGGGCCGGCGCGCCCGACGCGGTGATCGACTACGGGGTCCGGTTTACCCGTCCGGTGGTCGTTCCCGACGATGACGACGGCACCGAGGTCGAGGTGACCGCCAAGGTCAAGGACACCCCAGAAGAGGGCCTGACCAGGCTCGACATCATCGCGACGTGCCGCGGCGAGAAGGTGCTCTCGCAGGCCCGGGCGGTGATCCGGACACCCCGCTGAGGGGGTTCCGCCACGCGAGGAGGTGGACCAGTTGGGAAAGTGGCCTCGCTACCCGTACACTGGTCCGCCGTGGGGTAAGTGACCTCGCCCGGTGCTGCACGACCGGGTCGGGGGAGCGTTGCCGCACAGGGGTGTAGCTCAATTGGCAGAGCAGCGGTCTCCAAAACCGCAGGCTGCAGGTTCAAGTCCTGTCACCCCTGCGCCTCAGGCCTGACCGTTCCCGTGGGTCGCGCCGCCAACCGGCGGCGTCCGGCCCGTGGTGGTGGCATCGGCGGGGTGGTTCCGAGGCATCGGGCCCATCCGTCGATCCGCCGGCCGCGGCCCGTCGCGGGACGGTTGGTCCGGCCGGCGTGACCAGCGCCGCGTACGCCGCACCGGCGTGCGACCCCGATTCCCGCGACGGAGGGCGAAGTGGCCGAGAACAAGCGGCGCAGCGAGGACGCCGGCGACGACGACCGTCTGAACGACGACGTCGTCGACGACGTGGCCGCCGACGACGCCACCGACGCGGACGAGCCGGTCTCCCGTGGCGGCACGGCGACCCGGGCGCGGGCCAAGGCTGAGTCGGCCGACGAGAGGAAGACCCGCAAGGACACCGAGCGGGTGGGGCTGTTCGCCCGCATCGCGCGGTTCTTCCGCGAGGTCGTGGCCGAGCTGCGTAAGGTCATCTGGCCTACCCGCAAGGAGCTGCTGACCTACACCGCCGTGGTCGTCACCTTCGTTGCGGTGATGCTGACGATCGTGGCCGGCTTGGACTACGCCTTCGCGAAGGGCGTGCTGTGGGTCTTCGGCAACCCCAGCTGACCGGCTGACTCAAGCCGATAGTGACGGAAGTGAGCGAGCGTGCCTGAGTACGACGAGACCGCCGAGACCACGGACGAGCAGTCCGCGGTGGCGACGGCGGCCAACGATGAGTCGGTCGAGGCCGCCAGCGAGCCGGACTTTCCGACCACCGAGCCCGCACCGGAAGAGGACTTCGACCCGGTCGCGGAGCTGCGTCAGAAGCTGCGCTACGCGCCGGGCGACTGGTACGTGGTGCACTCGTACGCCGGCTACGAGAACAAGGTCAAGACCAACCTCGAGACCCGGATCACCTCCCTCGACATGGAGGACTACATCTACCAGGTCGAGGTGCCGACCCGGGAAGAGATCGAGGTCAAGAACGGCAAGCGGTCCCAGATCCAGGCCAAGGTGTTCCCCGGCTACATCCTGGTCCGGATGGAGCTGACCGCGGAGTCCTACTCCTGCGTGCGTAACACCCCCGGGGTCACCGGGTTCGTGGGGGCGACCGACCGGGCCGACCGGCCGGCGCCGCTGAGCCTCGATGAGGTGCTCAAGTGGCTCGCCCCGGCGGTCGAGACCGGGCAGAAGAAGGCCAAGACCGAGATCAAGGTGCTGGACTTCGAGGTGGGCGACTCCGTCACCGTCACCGACGGCGCGTTCGCCTCGCTGCCGGCGACGATCAGCGAGATCAACGCCGACCAGCAGAAGCTCAAGGTGCTGGTGTCGATCTTCGGCCGGGAGACCCCGGTCGAGCTGAACTTCAACCAGGTCACCAAGATCTGACGTTCCGGTCGCCGGCGGTGGGGCAGCAGCCCGCCGCCGGCGTATCCGTTCCGCCCCCTCGCCGGACCTCGGCGTAGGGGGCGGCGGAGCGTTGCGCTACTCTAGAACGTCGGCCGTCGCATCGCGCTGACCGTGCGCGCCCCCGGCCGGCACCTTTCCCAGTTCCAAGCCCCAGGAAGAGACATGCCTCCGAAGAAGAAGAAGCTCGTCAAGACGTTCACGCTTCAGCTGAAGGCGGGCCAGGCCACGCCGGCGCCGCCGGTCGGCCCCGCGCTCGGCCAGCACGGCGTGAACATCATGGAGTTCTGCAAGACCTACAACGCGCAGACCGAGTCCCAGCGGGGCGACATCGTCCCCGCCGAGATCAGCGTGTACGAGGACCGCACCTTCACTTTCGTGCTGAAGACCCCGCCCGCCGCCCGGCTGCTGATCAAGGCTGCCGGCGTCGAGAAGGGTTCCGGCGTGCCGCAGAGCCAGAAGGTCGGCTCCGTCACCCGGGCGCAGCTGCGCGAGATCGCCGAGAAGAAGATGGCCGACCTCAACGCCAACGACGTCGACCAGGCTCAGAAGATCATCGCCGGCACCGCCCGGTCGATGGGCATCACCGTCTCCGACTGACCTCGGTCACCGCTTCCCCGTCATTTCGTGGGAGGGTGCGCGATCACCGCGGCCCGCCATAGACCACAGGAGTAGCAAGAAATGCAGCGCAGCAAGACCTACCGCAAGGCCGCCGAGGTCATCGACCGGTCGAAGCTCTACACCCCGGCCGAGGCTGTCAAGATCGCCAAGGACACCACCAACGCCAAGTTCGACGCCACGGTCGAGGTCGCCATGCGCCTCGGCGTCGACCCCCGCAAGGCGGACCAGATGGTCCGTGGCGTGGTCAACCTGCCGCACGGCACCGGCAAGACCGCCCGCGTGATCGTCTTCGCCTCCGGCGCGAAGGCCGAGGAGGCCGCCGCCGCCGGTGCGGACGAGGTGGGCACCGACGAGCTGGTCGCCCGGATCCAGGGTGGTTGGCTCGACTTCGACGCGGCGATCGCCACCCCGGACCAGATGGCCAAGATCGGCCGGATCGCGCGGATCCTGGGCCCGCGCGGCCTCATGCCGAACCCGAAGACCGGCACGGTGACTATGGACGTCACCAAGGCCGTCTCGGACATCAAGGGCGGCAAGATCACCTTCCGGGTGGACAAGCACTCCAACCTCCACCTGATCATCGGCAAGGCCTCGTTCTCCGAGTCCCAGCTGGTCGACAACTACGCCGCCGTCCTCGACGAGGTGCTGCGGGCCAAGCCGTCGGCGTCGAAGGGCAAGTACCTCAAGAAGGTCACCCTCACCACCACGATGGGCCCGGGCGTCCCGGTCGACCCGAACCTGGTCAAGAACCTCCAGGAGGGCGTGACCGAGGCCTGAGCACCGCTGCCTCGACGGGGCCCCGCCACGACTCGTGGCGGGGCCCTTTCCGTCTCTCCGGTGTGGCAGGCTCGCGGCATGCGGTGGGAGGGTGTGTGGCTGCGGTACCACCGGCGCGGCCCGTGGGTGCTGCGGGAGACCAGCCTGCGGCTCGACCCGGGCGAGGCCGCCGTGGTGCTCGGCCGCAACGGCGCCGGCAAGTCCACTCTGCTCCAGTTGGCGGCCGGGGTGCTCAGGCCGACCCGGGGCGGGATCGTCGACCGCCCGCGGCACGTCGGCTGGGTGCCGGAGCGGTTCCCTGTCGACCAGCCGTTCACCGTGAGGCGTTACCTGGCCGGGATGGCCCGGGTGGCCGGACTGGGTGGGGGCGAGGCGGACCTGGCGGTCGACCGGTGGACCGAGCGGCTGAGCCTGGCGCGGTTCCGCGGCGTGCGCCTTCCCGAGCTGTCCAAGGGCACGGCCCAGAAGGTGGGCCTGGCCCAGGCGATGCTGCGCCGGCCCGATCTGCTCATCCTCGACGAGCCGTGGGAGGGCCTTGACGCTGCCGCCCGGGAACTGGTCCCCGGGCTGATCGGCGAGGTTCTGGCGGCCGGCGGGTCGGTGCTGGTGAGCGACCATCGGGGCGAGACGGCACGGCTGCCGGGCGCCGCCCGCTGGGCCGTCGCCGCCGGCACCGTCACCGTGCAGCCGCCGGCCGACGCGCCGGCCGACGCGCTCGTCGTGGTCGAGGTCGCGGTACCGGCCGCACGGCTGGCCGGCACCGTCGCCCGTTTGCGCGCCGACGGCCACCACGTCCTACGGGTACGCTCCGACGCCGTCCCGCCCGACGCCCTCGCCAGGACGCCGACCGCCCTCGTCGCCGGGGAACCGGTCGCGACGGTTGCCGAAGAGCCGACCGCCCTCGTCGCCGGGGAACCGGTCGCACCGGTTGCCGGCGAGCCGACCGCCCTCGCCGCCGGTGGCACGCCCGCCTGCGCCGCCGGGGAGCCGGGCGCCGCTGCCGTCGGGGAGCCGGCGGCTCCCGTCGCCGGCGCGCCGGCCGCACCCGTCGCGCCCCCGATCAGCGGTCCGCCGGGCCCTGTCGACGAGGACGTGCCGGCCTCCGGGCCGGCAGGGCGGGTGAGCCGGTGAGCGCGCTGGTCCGGCTGAGGCTGGCCGGCTTCCTGCGTACCGGACGGGCGGTCGCGCCCCTGCTGGCCGGCCTGCTCGCCCTCGGCGTCCTCTACGGCGGCGGGCGGGCCCAGCCGGGCGAGGCGTACGGCGTCTCGGCGGTGGTGCTGTTCCCGGTGCTGGCCTGGCAGACCAAGATCCTGCTCGACGTCGAGCCGGACGTGCAGCGGCGGCTGGCGCTGGTGCTCGCCGGGGCGGCCCGGGAGCGGGCCGCCGGGCTGCTCGCGGCGGTCGTGGCCGGGCTGGGTACGGTCGCCGCCGGCCTGGTCTACCCGTGGCTGGTGGGCGGGGTGACCAGCCAGGTGCCGCCGGGCGGCCGGTCGCTGGCCGCCGGTGTCGCCCTCGGCGTCTGGGCGCACCTGCTCGCCCTGCCGGCAGCCGTGGCGCTCGGCGCGCTGGCCAGCCGGGCCGTCACGGGCAGCGCCGGGTACGGCGTCGCGGTGCTGGCGCTCGGCGTGGTCGGCACGCTGGTCCTGGGTCTCTCCGACTCGGTGGTCCCGTGGTTGGCGCCGCCGGTGATGTCCACCGCCCGGGCCGCCGCCGCCGGACCGTCCGGTGCCACCCTGGCCCTGCTCAGCGGGTGGGGGGTCGCCTGGAGCGCGACGGCACTGGCCGCGTACGCCTGGCGCCGCCGGGTCCGCGTCTGATCGCGACCGTCCGGGCTACCGCACGTTGCGCCCTACCGGTCCGCTGAGGGCCCCGGTGCGCGGCGAACGGGGTCGATCACCGGCGGGGGAGTGACCGGGCGCACCCGAGGGCGATTTGGCGGTCAGGGGCGTGTCGCGTAGCCTTGGGGCGAAGTAACACCCAGAGACCGCTGGTCACCGTGCCCCGGCACGGTCGAAGGTCCCGCTTCGACGGGCGACCCGCGCAGGGCGGCAAGCGAAACTTGGCCGTGTTCCCGTGGTCCGCCGACTGCGGTGCGACCGGCCGACCCTCGCCCCGTGCGCCCTGCGCCGGGGCGTTTCTCGTTGTCGTGGCCCTCCGGTATCGCGGAAGCCTGCCGGCTTCCCGGTGGACCAGCCTGGAGCAACGAGAGAGGAGGGACATGGCGGACAAGCCGATCCGGGCCGACAAGGCCACGGCCGTCGTCGAGCTGACCGAGAACTTCCGCAACGCGGGCGCTACGGTGCTGACCGAGTACCGTGGTCTGACGGTTTCCCAGCTCACCCAGCTGCGGCGCTCGCTCGGCAAGGAGACCACCTACACGGTCGCGAAGAACACGCTGGCGAAGCGTGCCGCGACCGACGCGGGCATCTCCGGGCTCGACGAGCTGTTCACCGGTCCTACCGCGCTGACTTTCGTTTCGGGCGACGTCGTCGAGGCGGCGAAGGGGCTTCGCGACTTCGCGAAGGCCAACCCGAAGCTTGTCATCAAGGGCGGCGTCTTCGAGGGCAAGGCCATTTCCGCGGCCGAGGTCACGAAGCTTGCCGACCTGGAGTCCCGCGAGGTGCTGCTGGCCAAGCTGGCCGGCGCGATGAAGGGCAACCTGAGCAAGGCCGCGGCCCTGTTCCAGGCCCCGCTGTCGAAGACCGCTCGTGTCGCGGCAGCCCTGCAGGACAAGCGCGAGAAGGAGGGCGCCGAGGCGGCCTGAGGCCCCGCGGCGCACCCACGTTCTTAGTCAAACATTAGGAAAGGACGCCAGATATGGCGAAGCTCAGCACCGACGAGCTGCTTGACGCGTTCAAGGAGATGACGCTGATCGAGCTCTCCGAGTTCGTGAAGCAGTTCGAGACGACCTTCGAGGTCACCGCCGCGGCTCCGGTCGCCGTCGCCGCCGGGGGCGCTGCCCCGGCCGCCGCCGAGGCCGAGCCGGAGAAGGACGAGTTCGACGTCGTCCTCGACGCCGACGGTGGCAAGAAGATCCAGGTCATCAAGGTCGTGCGTGAGCTGACCGGCCTGGGCCTCAAGGAGGCCAAGGACCTTGTCGAGGCCGCGCCGAAGGCGGTCCTGGAGAAGGTCAACAAGGAGACCGCCGACAAGGCCAAGGCCAAGCTCGAGGGCGAGGGCGCCAAGGTCACCCTCAAGTAATTGGGGCTGACCGGGCGCGGACCCGGCTCAGGTTCACGTGAGCCGGGGCGTACTCCGACACGGCGGGCGACGATCTCGAATTCGGATCGTCGCCCGCCGTGTTCGTGCTGGGACCGCCAGCAACGTTCTGAGCAGGGCGCGGACGCCCGGCGCCCGGCGGTACGGCCGGAGTGAGGGTCGTCCGTGGGTGGGAAACACGTGTCGCGGGCGAGACCGGCCCTTGACGCGGCCCCGGGCCGCCAGGCACGCTGACACCTGCAAGACCTTCCGCGCTTGCAACGGCCACCTCTTGGGTATTGGCAGCGGCGGCACCACCGGCCGCCGCACCCGAGCGGATCCGTAGGTCCGCCGCGTTCCGAGCGGCCCGGTCGTCCCTCTTTCGGGGGACGCCGAGGCGCGTTCCGCGACGACCTGCGGCCTGGGCTGGACAGCGGTTAGCCTCTCGGCTACACTGCTAGTTTGCGCTGCCTTCCGACTTGACCCCTGCGCAGAAATGTCCGATTGCGGGTATTTCTGGTGGGGATATTGGAGTGCACGCGTACCAGCCGTTCTGCAGCACCGGTCCTCGGAAGGACGCATCTTGGCAGCTTCCCGCCCTGCGAAGACCAGTCGTACGTCGAGCGCTTTCGCTCCCCGCCGAGTCTCTTTCGGCAGGATCACCGAACACCTCGAGGTCCCCAACCTCCTCGCCATTCAGAACGAGTCCTTCGACTGGCTCGTCGGCAACGAGGGTTGGCAGGGCCGGTCGGCGGACGACCCGCACGCACGCTCGGGTCTCGCGGAAATCCTCGAAGAGATCAGTCCTATTGAGGACTTCTCCGGCACCATGTCGCTCTCCTTCTCGGCGCCGCGCTTCGACGAGGTCAAGGCCTCGATCGAGGAGTGCAAGGAGAAGGACCTGACCTACTGCGCCCCGCTGTTCGTGACCGCGGAGTTCACCAACAACACCACCGGCGAGATCAAGAGCCAGACGGTGTTCATGGGTGACTTCCCGATGATGACGCCGAAGGGCACCTTCATCATCAACGGCACCGAGCGCGTCGTGGTCAGCCAGCTCGTCCGCTCGCCGGGCGTGTACTTCTCGAAAGAGCCGGACAAGACCTCCGACCGCGACCTCTCCAGCGTCAAGGTCATCCCGAGTCGGGGTGCCTGGCTGGAGTTCGACATCGACAAGCGCGACACGGTCGGCGTCCGCATCGACCGCAAGCGCCGGCAGGCCGTCACGGTCCTGCTCAAGGCCATCGGTTGGTCCGCCGAGCGGATCCGCGAGAAGTTCGGCTGGTCCGAGCTGCTGATGACCACGCTCGAGAAGGACCACATCGCCGGCGCCGACGAGGCGTTGCTCGACATCTACCGGAAGCTCCGCCCTGGCGAGCCGCCGACCCGTGAGAACGCCCAGACCCTGCTCGACAACCTCTTCTTCAACCCGAAGCGGTACGACGTCGCCAAGGTCGGTCGGTACAAGTTCAACAAGAAGCTCGAAGTGGGCGTGCCGATCACCACCGGCACCCTGACCGAGGACGACATCGTCGCCACCGTGGAGTACCTCTGCCGGCTGCACGCCGGCGAGGACGGCTACGAGGCCGACGACATCGACCACTTCGGCAACCGGCGCCTGCGCACCGTGGGCGAGCTGATCCAGAACCAGGTCCGGGTCGGTCTGTCCCGGATGGAGCGGGTCGTCCGCGAGCGGATGACCACCCAGGACGTCGAGGCGATCACGCCGCAGACCCTGATCAACATCCGCCCCGTCGTGGCGGCGATCAAGGAGTTCTTCGGCACGTCGCAGCTGTCCCAGTTCATGGACCAGACCAACCCGCTGGCGGGCCTGACCCACCGGCGCCGGCTGAGCGCGCTCGGCCCGGGTGGTCTGTCCCGGGAGCGGGCCGGCTTCGAGGTCCGCGACGTGCACCCGTCCCACTACGGCCGGATGTGCCCGATCGAGACGCCGGAAGGCCCGAACATCGGCCTGATCGGCGCGCTCTCCACCTTCGCCCGGGTCAACCCGTTCGGCTTCATCGAGACGCCGTACCGGAAGGTCGTCGAGGGTCGGGTCACCGACCAGATCGACTACCTGACCGCGGACGAGGAGGACCGGTTCGTCAAGGCGCAGGCCAACGCACCGCTGCGGGCCGACGGCACGTTCGCCGAGGACCGGGTCCTGTGCCGCCGTAAGGGTGGCGAGACCGAGGACGTGATCCCCGGCGCCGTCGACTACATGGACGTGTCGCCACGGCAGATGACCTCGGTCGCGACCGCGATGATCCCGTTCCTCGAGCACGACGACGCCAACCGGGCACTGATGGGCGCGAACATGCAGCGCCAGGCGGTGCCGCTGGTCAAGGCCGAGTCGCCGTTGGTCGGCACCGGCATGGAGTACCGCGCCGCCGTCGACGCCGGTGACGTGGTCGTGGCCGAGGTCGGCGGTGTCATCGAGGACCTCTGCGCCGACTACATCACCATCCACCAGGACGACGGCCACCGCCGGACGTACCTGCTGCACAAGTTCCGCCGCTCCAACGCCGGCTCCTGCGTCAACCAGAAGCCGGTCGTCTTCGAGGGCGACCGCGTCGAGGCCGGTCAGGTCATCGCCGACGGTCCGTGCACCGACGAGGGCGAGATGGCGCTCGGGCGCAACCTGCTGGTGGCGTTCATGTGCTGGGAGGGCCACAACTACGAGGACGCGATCATCCTGTCGCAGCGCCTCGTGCAGCAGGACGTGCTCACCTCGATCCACATCGAGGAGCACGAGGTCGACGCCCGGGACACCAAGCTCGGCCCGGAGGAGATCACCCGCGACATCCCGAACGTCAGCGAGGAGATGCTCGCCGACCTCGACGAGCGCGGCATCATCCGGATCGGCGCCGAGGTCGTTCCCGGCGACATCCTGGTCGGCAAGGTCACGCCCAAGGGCGAGACCGAGCTGACCCCGGAGGAGCGGCTGCTCCGCGCGATCTTCGGCGAGAAGGCGCGCGAGGTCCGGGACACCTCGCTGAAGGTGCCGCACGGTGAGACCGGCACGGTCATCGGCGTGCGTACCTTCTCCCGCGAGGACGGCGACGAGCTGCCGCCGGGCGTCAACGAGCTGGTCCGGGTCTACGTCGCCCAGAAGCGGAAGATCCAGGACGGCGACAAGCTCGCCGGCCGGCACGGCAACAAGGGCGTCATCTCGAAGATCCTGCCGATCGAGGACATGCCGTTCCTGGAGGACGGCACCCCGGTCGACATCGTGCTGAACCCGCTGGGTGTTCCGTCCCGGATGAACATCGGCCAGGTGCTGGAGACGCACCTCGGCTGGGTGGCCAAGACGGGTTGGAGCGTCGACGGCGACGACACCGAGTGGAAGCGCCAGCTGCGCTCCATCGAGGCGCACGAGTCCGAGCCGGACACCAACGTGGCCACGCCGGTCTTCGACGGCGCCCGCGAGGAGGAGATCTCCGGTCTGCTCTCGTCGACCCTGCCCAACCGGGACGGCAAGCAGCTGATCGGCTCCACCGGCAAGGCGCAGCTGTACGACGGCCGCTCGGGCGAGCCGCTGCCGGACCCGATCGCGGTCGGTTACATCTACATCCTGAAGCTCAACCACCTGGTCGACGACAAGATCCACGCCCGGTCGACCGGCCCGTACTCGATGATCACGCAGCAGCCGCTGGGTGGTAAGGCGCAGTTCGGTGGCCAGCGCTTCGGTGAGATGGAGTGCTGGGCGATGCAGGCGTACGGCGCCGCGTACGCCCTGCAGGAGCTGCTCACGATCAAGTCCGACGACGTCCTGGGCCGGGTCAAGGTCTACGAGGCGATCGTCAAGGGCGAGAACATCCCGGAGCCGGGCATTCCGGAGTCGTTCAAGGTGTTGCTCAAGGAGCTGCAGTCGCTGTGCCTCAACGTTGAGGTGCTCTCCAGCGACGGTGTGGCCCTGGAGATGCGCGAGACCGACGACGAGGTGTTCCGGGCCGCGGAGGAGCTGGGCATCGACCTGTCCCGGCGCGAGCCGAGCTCGGTCGAAGAGGTCTGAGGTGAGCGGTCGGGAGCCGGCTCGCCGGCTCCCGACCCCACCCAATAGCTAAGCAGTACAGACGACGACATAGGGGACATAGTGCTCGACGTCAACTTCTTCGACGAGCTGCGCATCGGTCTCGCCACCGCCGACGACATCCGTCAGTGGTCGCACGGCGAGGTCAAGAAGCCTGAGACGATCAACTACCGCACCCTCAAGCCGGAAAAGGACGGGCTCTTCTGCGAGAAGATCTTCGGCCCGCAGCGGGACTGGGAGTGCTACTGCGGTAAGTACAAGCGGGTCCGGTTCAAGGGCATCATCTGCGAGCGCTGCGGCGTCGAGGTGACCCGCTCCAAGGTCCGCCGGGAGCGGATGGGTCACATCGAGCTGGCCGCTCCGGTGACCCACATCTGGTACTTCAAGGGCGTGCCGAGCCGGCTGGGTTACCTGCTGGACCTCGCCCCGAAGGACCTCGAAAAGATCATCTACTTCGCCTCGTACGTGATCACGAGCGTGGACGCCGAGTCGCGTCACCGCGACCTCTCGACCATCGAGAACGAGATCCTGGCCGAGAAGCGGCAGGCCGAGAACAGCCGTGACTCGGAGATCGAGAAGCGGGCCGCCAAGCTCGAGGCCGACCTGGCCGAGCTGGAGGCCGAGGGCGCGAAGGCGGACGTCCGGCGCAAGGTCAAGGAGGGCGGAGAGCGCGAGATGCGCCAGATCCGCGACCGGGCCCAGCGCGAGATCGACCGCCTGGACGAGGTGCTCGACACCTTCCGCAAGCTGGACTCGAAGCAACTGGTCACCGACGAGCTGCTCTACCGGGAGCTGCGCGACCGGTTCGGCGAGTACTTCACCGGCGCGATGGGTGCCGAGGCCATCAAGGCGCTGGTTCAGAACATGGACCTCTCCACCGAGGCCGAGAGCCTGCGCGAGACCATCCGCTCCGGCAAGGGTCAGCGGAAGATCCGGGCGCTCAAGCGGCTCAAGGTCGTGGCGGCGTTCCTGAACACCCGCAACTCGCCGCTCGGCATGGTGCTGGACTGCGTCCCGGTCATCCCGCCGGACCTGCGCCCGATGGTGCAGCTCGACGGTGGCCGCTTCGCGACCTCCGACCTGAACGACCTGTACCGCCGCGTGATCAACCGGAACAACCGCCTCAAGCGGCTGATCGACCTCGGCGCGCCCGAGATCATCGTCAACAACGAGAAGCGGATGCTCCAGGAGGCCGTCGACGCGCTGTTCGACAACGGCCGCCGCGGCCGGCCGGTCACCGGCCCGGGCAACCGCCCGCTCAAGTCGCTGTCCGACATGCTCAAGGGCAAGCAGGGCCGGTTCCGGCAGAACCTGCTCGGCAAGCGCGTCGACTACTCCGGCCGTTCGGTCATCGTGGTCGGCCCGAAGCTGAAGCTGCACCAGTGCGGTCTGCCCAAGCAGATGGCGCTGGAGCTGTTCAAGCCGTTCGTGATGAAGCGGCTGGTGGACCTCAACCACGCGCAGAACATCAAGTCCGCCAAGCGGATGGTCGAGCGGCAGCGGCCGGTCGTGTGGGACGTGCTGGAAGAGGTCATCGGCGAGCACCCGGTGCTGCTGAACCGCGCGCCGACCCTGCACCGACTGGGCATCCAGGCCTTCGAGCCGCAGCTCGTCGAGGGCAAGGCGATCCAGATCCACCCGCTGGTCTGCACCGCGTTCAACGCCGACTTCGACGGTGACCAGATGGCGGTGCACGTGCCGCTGTCCGCCGAGGCTCAGGCCGAGGCTCGGATCCTGATGCTGTCGTCGAACAACATCCTCAAGCCGGCCGACGGCAAGCCGGTCACGATGCCCACCCAGGACATGGTCATCGGCCTGTACCACCTCACCCACCTCAGGGCCGGTGAGAAGGGCGAGGGCCGGCCGTTCAGCTCGGACGCCGAGGCCCGGATGGCCTTCGACGCCAGCGAGCTGCACCTGCAGGCGCCGGTGAAGATCCGCCTGCGCGGGCTGGTCGGGGTCGACAACGGCGCCGGCGCCGAGCCGTGGGTCGCGCCGGAGGGCTGGGTCGAGGGTGACCCGCTCACCGTCGAGACCACCCTGGGCCGGGTGCTGTTCAACGAGACGTTGCCGCAGGGCTACCGCTTCGTGAACTACGAGATCCGCAAGGGGCAGCTCTCCGCGATCGTCAACGACCTGGCCGAGCGCTTCCCGAAGGTGGCGCTGGCCGCCACCCTGGACGGCCTCAAGGAGGCCGGTTTCCACTGGGCCACCTGGTCCGGCGTGACGATCGGCATGGAGGACGTCATCGCTCCGCCGCGCAAGCGGGAGATCCTGGAGAAGTACGAGAAGGAAGCCGACCGGATCGACAAGCAGTACCAGCGGGGTCTGATGACCGCCGAGGAGCGTCGCGGCGAGCTCATCGAGATCTGGACCAAGGCGACCAACGAGGTCGCCAAGGAGATGGACACCGCGCTGCCGCAGGAGAACCCCCTGTGGAAGATGATCCACTCGGGTGCCCGCGGTAACCTGCTCCAGCTCCGTCAGATCGCCGCGATCCGTGGTCTGGTGGCCAACCCGAAGGGCGAGATCATCCCCCGGCCGATCAAGGCCAGCTACCGGGAGGGTCTGTCCGTGCTGGAGTACTTCATCTCCACGCACGGTGCCCGCAAGGGTCTCGCCGACACCGCGCTGCGGACCGCCGACTCGGGTTACCTGACCCGTCGTCTGGTGGACGTGTCGCAGGACGTCATCATCCGCGAGGAGGACTGCGGCACCGACCGGGCCATCCCGATGCAGATCGGCGAGCGGCGCGACGGCAAGCTGTACGTCCACGAGCACGCCGAGACCAGCGTGCACGCCCGGACCCTGGCGGACGACATCAAGGGGCCGGACGGCAACGTCGTCGCCGAGCGCGGCCAGGACGTCAACTCCATCGGGGTCGACCGAATCGTCGCCGCCGGGGTGGAGACGGTGCGGGTGCGCAGCGTGCTCACCTGCGAGTCGAAGCTGGGCGTCTGCGGTGCGTGCTACGGCCGCTCGCTGCCGACCGGCAAGACCGTGGACGTCGGCGAGGCGGTCGGCATCATCGCCGCCCAGTCGATCGGTGAGCCCGGTACGCAGCTGACGATGCGTACGTTCCACACCGGTGGTGTCGCGGGTGAGGACATCACCCAGGGTCTGCCCCGCGTCCAGGAGATCTTCGAGGCCCGGGTCCCGAAGGGCAAGGCGCCGATCGCCGACACCCCGGGCCGGATCCGGATCGAGGACGGCGAGCGGTCGCGGAAGATCATCGTTGTGCCGGACGACGGCAGCGAGGAGATCGTCTACGACAAGATCTCCAAGCGGGTCCGGCTGCGGGCCCACGACGGCGACCACGTCGAGGTCGGCGAGAAGCTCACCGAGGGCACCATCGACCCGCACGAGCTGCTGCGCATCCTCGGCCCGCGCGCGGTCCAGGTCCACCTGACCCAGGAGGTCCAGCAGGTCTACCGCTCGCAGGGTGTGCTCATCCACGACAAGCACATCGAGATCATCATCCGCCAGATGCTGAAGCGGGTGACGGTCATCGACTCCGGCTCGACCGAGTTCCTGCCGGGTGTGCTGGTCGACCGGGCGCTGTTCGAGTCGGAGAACCGCCGGCTCGTCTCCGAGGGCGGCGAGCCCGCCGCCGGTCGCCCGGTGCTGATGGGTATCACCAAGGCCTCGCTGGCCACGGACTCCTGGCTGTCGGCGGCCTCCTTCCAGGAGACCACCCGGGTACTGACCGACGCGGCGATCAACTCGCGCAGCGACTCGCTGGTCGGCCTCAAGGAGAACGTGATCATCGGTAAGCTCATCCCGGCAGGTACGGGCATCAGCAAGTACCGCAACGTCCGGGTCGAGCCGACCGAGGAGGCCAAGGCCAAGGTCTACTCGATGACCGGCTACCCGGAGACCGACTACGGCTTCGGGCCGGCCAGCGGGCAGGCTGTGCCGCTGGACGACTTCGACTTCGGGTCGTACCGCTAGGCAGTAGGAACGACGAGGCCCCCGGCAGCCGCCGGGGGCCTCGTCGCATCTCGGTTCGGCCAGAACCGATGAAAGAGATCTCCCGACCGGGTGCTGTGCGTGCCGAACCCCGTCCGGCGGTGGGCGGCTCCGACGGGGAAGAGGGTGGCGGGGGCGGGTCGCCGACCGGGCCGGAGGGGCATGATGGTGGGCATGACGACCGCACCCGGGCAGGTGCCCGTCGCGCAGCCGGGGCCGCGCCATCCGCTCGATCCTGACCCGGTGCGGTCCAGCAAGGCCCGCGCGGTCTTCGCTCTCGGCCTGATGGGCGCGCTCACCGGGCTCTTCGTCGGTGGGGTGGTGCCGGCCACGCTCGCCCTCGTGCTGGCCCGTCAGGCCCGGCGGGAGGCGTACGCCTCGGGGGGTTTCCTCACCGGTGGGGCCTGGCTGCGGCGGGGGGAGCGGCTGGCCTGGGCGGGGTTGGTCCTGGTCGCGACGACCGTCGTGGTGGCGGTGGTGATCGGGCTGGTCCGGCTGGCCGGGCAGCCGTTCGGGCACGACTACGCGCCGAACGTGGACTGACCGTCCCGGGGGATGCGTCCCCGCCCACCCACGAGGGCTGGGGCGGCGGCGGTAGCCTGACCGGTGTCCGTCGCGCGGCGGTGGACAGCGACCGGCGACTGGAGGCCCTCGTGACGGAACCGGCGCGGCCCTCGGGCGATCCGGCGGAGCGACCCGCCGCGCCCCCGGATCCGGCCGGGCCCCCCGCATCGCCGGGGGAGAGCCCGTGGGCCAGGCCGGCTGCCGACGCGGACGCCGGGCCCCGCATCGCCCCGGAGGCCGCCTCCGTGGAGTACGCGCCGCCGCCGGTCTCCCCACCGCCCCCACCGACCGGGAACGCGGGATCTCCTCCGGGCCCGTTCCCGCCGGGCGGTCCCGCGTCGCCGGGCGGTCCCGCGTCGCCGGGCGGTCCCGCGTCGCACCCGGGCACCGCGTCACAGGTCGGCTGGGCGTCGCCGGCGGGTCCGTCCGGCGGTGCGCGTCCGGCCGGCCCGTACCCGACGCAGGCGGCCTGGTCCGGGCAACCGGCAGGGGCTCACCCCGCAGCGGGACCGGTGGGGTATCCGGGCCAGCAGGCGGGCCCCGGCTGGGGCGGGCCGGGCACCGGCTGGGGGCGGGTGCCTCCGCCGCCGCGGGAGGCCCCCCGGCCGCCGAAGCGGGTCGACCCGGTGCCCGGCACCCCGTTCGGCGTGGTGCACCTCGACGTCCCCCCGGTCACCTCCGGGCTCGCGGTCGGCTCGTTGGTGGCCGGGATCGCCTCGGCCCTGGTCGCGCTCCTGGTGATCTGTCTGGGGGCGACCGCGGCCTCGCAGGGGGTCTGGGCCGCCGGTGTGTTCGCGTTCCTCGCGGTGCTGGCCGGGGCGGCGGCCGTGGTGGCCGGTCTGCTCAGCACGCGACAGATCCGACGACCCGCGCCGCCGCCCGCGGTGCGGTTCACCGGCCGGGGCCTGGCCCTGGCGGGGATCAGTTGCGGCGCTTCGGGCCTGGTGCTCAGCCTGCTCGGTCTGGGCCTGGCGCTGATCACCGGTCTCGGCTGAGCCGGTGGTCCGCCGGGCCCGGTGATCGACGGCGTCGGGCGGCCGGCCCGAGGCGTTCGGTCCTGCCGGGCCGCTGAGGTGGCGGGGACGGACGGCGCCTGCCGGTCGGGGCCCTGCGCGGGGGCGACCGGGTCGTCTCCGGCGGAAGCCGTTACACTTGTTTCCGTAGGTGCCCATCGCGGATGGGCAGGCACGACGGTTCGGCCGGCAGGGCGGTGACGCTGATCTCCGGGACCTCTCCGTTTTGACCTGTGCGGCTGTGATAGGTACTCTTTCCCCTTGCGCCCGGGCCTGCCCGGGCGACTCGTGCGTGCGCTGGACCCGGGCCACCTGGTGATCATGCGGCGACACGACACAGCTAAAGACCCGGCGCGGGTGATCGCGAGCCGGTGACAGAGAATCCGGTGCGCGCGCGAGCGGCGGCACCGGGACCGTGAGCTGGGCGACACGCCCGACCGCGGGTGCCGGGACCTCCGCAAGGTGGCCCTGGCCGGAATGTAGGAGAGCCTTCCCATCAGGGGCGGTTACGAGTAGACGGCGCGGCCGCCGGATGGCGGCCGAAGGGAGCGGAGAAACCCGGTGCCCACGATTCAGCAGCTGGTCCGAAAGGGCCGCAAGGCCAAGACGACCAAGACCAAGACCCCGGCGCTGAAGGGTTCCCCTCAGCGGCGCGGTGTGTGCACCCGCGTGTACACCACCACCCCCAAGAAGCCGAACTCGGCGCTCCGTAAGGTCGCTCGCGTCAAGCTCAGCAGCCAGATCGAGGTGACCGCCTACATCCCGGGCGTGGGTCACAACCTGCAGGAGCACTCGATCGTGCTCGTTCGCGGCGGCCGGGTGAAGGACCTCCCCGGCGTGCGTTACAAGATCGTTCGCGGTTCGCTGGACACCCAGGGTGTCCGCAACCGCAAGCAGGCGCGCAGCCGTTACGGCGCGAAGAAGGAGAAGAGCTGAGATGCCGCGCAAGGGACCCGCTCCGCGGAAGCCGCTGGTCGCTGACCCGGTGTACAACTCGCCGTTGGTCACCCAGCTGGTGAACAAGATCCTTATGCGTGGCAAGCGTCAGCTCGCCGAGCGTATCGTGTACGCCGCCCTGGAGGGCTGCCGCGAGAAGTCCGGCACTGACCCGGTCGTCACCCTCAAGCGGGCGATGGACAACGTCAAGCCGACCCTCGAGGTGCGCAGCCGTCGCGTCGGTGGCGCCACCTACCAGGTGCCGGTCGAGGTCCGCCCGACCCGCGCGACCACCCTCGGTCTGCGCTGGCTGGTGACGTACTCCAAGGCCCGGCGCGAGAAGACCATGGTCGAGCGGCTCATGAACGAGCTGCTGGACGCGAGCAACGGTCTGGGCGCCGCCGTGAAGCGCCGCGAGGACACGCACAAGATGGCCGAGTCGAACAAGGCCTTCGCGCACTACCGCTGGTAACACACATGGTTCCGGCGCCTCTCGGGGCGCCGGAACCGCCACCAGTTGTGTCGAGACGACGATAAGTAGGGATTGAAGTGGCCGCCGCAGACGCGCTCGCCAACGTACGCAACATCGGCATCATGGCTCACATCGATGCCGGTAAGACCACCACCACCGAGCGGATCCTCTTCTACACCGGTATCACGTACAAGATCGGTGAGGTCCACGAGGGCGCTGCCGTCATGGACTGGATGGAGCAGGAGCAGGAGCGTGGTATCACCATCACCTCCGCTGCCACCAAGTGTGAGTGGAAGGGCCACACGATCCAGATCATCGACACGCCCGGCCACGTCGACTTCACGGTCGAGGTTGAGCGGTCGCTGCGGGTGCTGGACGGTGCGGTCGCGGTCTACGACGGTGTGGCCGGCGTGGAGCCGCAGACGGAGAACGTCTGGCGTCAGGCCGACAAGTACGACGTCCCGCGGATGTGCTTCGTCAACAAGCTCGACCGGACCGGCGCCGACTTCTTCCGCTGCGTGCAGATGATGATCGACCGGCTCAACGCCACCCCGCTGGTGCTCCAGATCCCGATCGGCGCCGAGAGCAACTTCATCGGCGTCGTCGACCTGATCGGCATGCGCGCCCTCACCTGGCGCGGGGAGACCCAGAAGGGTGAGGACTACGCGATCGAGGAGATCCCGGCCGACCTCGCCGACTCCGCCGCGGAGTGGCGCGAGAAGCTGATGGAGACCCTGGCCGACGTCGACGACGCGGTGATGGAGAAGTACCTGGAGGGCGAGGAGATCTCCGTCGAGGAGATCAAGGCCGCCATCCGCCGCGCCACCATCGGTGGCAAGGCCAACCCGGTGCTCACCGGTACCGCCTTCAAGAACAAGGGCATCCAGCCCATGCTCGACGCGGTCGTGGACTTCCTGCCGTCGCCGCTGGACGTTCCGGCGATCGAGGGCACGGCGACGGACGGCGAGACGCCGATGCAGCGGAAGCCGTCGAAGGCGGAGCCGTTCGCCGGCCTGGCCTTCAAGATCCAGACCGACAAGCACCTCGGCAAGCTCACCTACGTCCGGGTCTACTCCGGCACGGTCGAGACCGGCAACCAGGTGGTCAACTCCACCAAGGACCGCAAGGAGCGGATCGGCAAGATCTACCAGATGCACGCCAACAAGCGGGAAGAGCGCGGCTCGGCCCAGGCTGGCGACATCATCGCGGTGCAGGGTCTGAAGCAGACCACCACCGGTGACACCCTGTGTGACCCGGCGAACCCGGTCATCCTGGAGTCGATGACCTTCCCGGAGCCGGTCATCGAGGTCGCCATCGAGCCGAAGACCAAGGCCGACCAGGAGAAGCTCAGCACCGCCATCCAGCGGCTGGCGGAGGAGGACCCGACCTTCCGCGTCAAGCTGGACGAGGAGACCGGTCAGACGGTCATCTCCGGCATGGGCGAGCTGCACCTGGACATCCTGGTCGACCGGATGCGCCGCGAGTTCAACGTCGAGGCGAACATCGGCAAGCCGCAGGTGGCGTACCGCGAGACCATCCGCCGCAAGGTGGACAAGATCGAGTACACCCACAAGAAGCAGACCGGTGGTTCCGGCCAGTACGCCCGGGTCATCGTCAGCGTGGAGCCGCTGCCGCTGGACAACGACTCCCCGACGTACGAGTTCGCCAACGCCGTGACCGGTGGCCGTATCCCCCGGGAGTTCATCCCGTCGGTGGACGCGGGCGCCCAGGACGCGCTGCAGTACGGCATCCTGGCCGGCTTCCCGCTGGTCGGTGTCAAGCTGACGCTGCTCGACGGCCAGTACCACGAGGTCGACTCCTCGGAAATGGCGTTCAAGATCGCCGGCTCGATGGTGATGAAGGAGGCGGCCCGCAAGGCCGACCCCGCACTGCTCGAGCCGATGATGGCCGTTGAGGTCACCACTCCTGAGGAGAACATGGGTGACGTCATCGGCGACCTCAACTCCCGCCGCGGCATCATCCAGGCGATGGAGGAGCGCAGCGGCGCCCGCATCGTGAAGGCCCTGGTGCCGTTGTCGGAGATGTTCGGCTACGTCGGCGACCTGCGGTCGAAGACCCAGGGCCGGGCTAGCTACAGCATGCAGTTCGACTCCTACGCCGAGGTTCCGCAGAGCGTGGCGAAGGAGATCATCGCCAAGGCCACGGGTGAGTGACGCTCACCCGAGCTGACCGGATGAACCGGGGCTGGTCGCGGGAGGGTATCCCCGCCGGCGGCCACCTCGGTCGGGTTGCGTGAGACCGGGCCTGTAGGCTTCATCGCCGCAGAACCCACCAAAGCTCTCCGGCCGCGAGGCCGGAAAGGCTGTCGACAGAGTCCTAAGCGCCGACCTGGCGCGCCGGGGCGAACGAACCAAGAAGTCCACAGGAGGACACCAGTGGCGAAGGCTAAGTTCGAGCGGACTAAGCCGCACGTCAACATCGGCACCATTGGTCACATCGACCACGGTAAGACGACGCTGACGGCGGCCATCACCAAGGTCCTGCACGACCAGTACCCCGACCTGAACCCCTACACGCCGTTCGACCAGATCGACAAGGCGCCGGAGGAGAAGGCCCGCGGTATCACGATCTCGATCGCGCACGTCGAGTACCAGACCGAGTCTCGGCACTACGCGCACGTCGACTGCCCCGGGCACGCCGACTACATCAAGAACATGATCACCGGTGCCGCCCAGATGGACGGCGCGATCCTGGTGGTCGCGGCGACCGACGGCCCGATGCCGCAGACCCGCGAGCACGTGCTGCTGGCCCGTCAGGTCGGCGTGCCGTACATCGTCGTGGCGCTGAACAAGAGCGACATGGTCGACGACGAGGAGCTCCTGGAGCTCGTCGAGCTCGAGGTCCGTGAGCTGCTCTCGTCGCAGGAGTACCCGGGTGACGACCTGCCGGTCGTCCAGGTCTCCGCGCTGAAGGCGCTCGAGGGCGACCCGGTCTGGACCGAGAAGCTGCTCGAGCTGATGAACGCGGTCGACACCGCGATCCCGCAGCCGGAGCGCGAGGTCGACAAGCCGTTCCTGATGCCGGTCGAGGACGTCTTCACGATCACCGGTCGTGGCACCGTCGTCACCGGTCGCGTCGAGCGTGGCGTTCTCCTGCCGAACGAGGATGTCGAGCTCGTCGGTATCAAGGAGAAGGGCTTCAAGACCAAGGTCACCGCGATCGAGATGTTCCGGAAGACCCTGGACGACGCCCGCGCAGGCGAGAACGTCGGCCTGCTGCTGCGTGGCACCAAGCGCGACGAGGTCGAGCGCGGCATGGTCGTGGTGAAGCCGGGCTCGAACACCCCGCACACCGAGTTCGAGGCGACGGTCTACATCCTCTCCAAGGAGGAGGGCGGCCGGCACACCCCGTTCTTCCAGAACTACCGTCCGCAGTTCTACTTCCGGACCACGGACGTCACCGGCGTCGTCACGCTGCCCGAGGGCACCGAGATGGTCATGCCGGGCGACAACACCACGATGACCGTGAACCTGATCCAGCCCATCGCGATGGAGGACAACCTCAAGTTCGCGATCCGGGAGGGTGGCCGTACGGTCGGCGCTGGTCGCGTCACCAAGATCATCAAGTGAGCTGGGTAACCCCGATTAGCGTTGCCGCCGGTAGTGGGGCATACTAGTCAGGTTGCGTAACGACAGTTCGTCGCCCGCGTCCGGCGCTCGCTGGACCTCCGGGTCGTTGGACAGTCGCGCGTAGGGTGGTTGGCCTGTCCCTGGCGGCCAACCACCCTCGCACGGCGTTCAGGTCGCGGTGACGCGATCGGCGCCATGACCCACCGCGCGGTCAGCAGAGCTCCGGAGACCCGGGGCGGAGCCTGGTCCGAGGGCGCGACACGCCCGACCGCGGGGGTCGGCGGAAGTGGGCCTGTGCCAGCCGGTGCAGGTGCCCGCAACACAGCGGCATCGAGAGAAGGAACAGAAGCCACCATGGCGGGACAGAAGATCCGCATCCGGCTCAAGGCCTATGACCACGAGGTCGTCGACTCCTCGGCGCGGAAGATCGTCGAGACGGTGACGCGTACCGGGGCGCAGGTCGCTGGCCCGGTGCCGCTGCCCACGGAGATCAACCGTTTCTGCGTCATCCGCTCGCCGCACAAGTACAAGGACTCGCGCGAGCACTTCGAGATGCGCACTCACAAGCGGCTGATCGACATCATCGACCCGACTCCGAAGACGGTCGACTCGCTCATGCGCCTCGACCTGCCGGCTGGCGTCGACATCGAGATCAAGCTGTAGGGACCGGACAAATGGACAGGCAAGTCAAGGGGATCCTGGGCGCAAAGCTCGGCATGACCCAGGTCTGGGACAACAACCGTGTTGTCCCGGTGACCGTGGTTCAGGCCGGCCCGTGCGTCATCAGCCAGGTTCGTAGCGCGGAGAAGGACGGTTACGCCGCAGTCCAGCTCGCCTACGGCACGATCGACCCGCGCAAGGTGAAGAAGCCGGTCAGCGGGCACTACGCGAAGGCGGACGTGGCGCCGCGCCGACACATCGTCGAGCTGCGCACCGCGGACGCCGCGGACTACTCGCTGGGCCAGGAGGTCACGGTCGAGGAGTTCCCGGTCGGCGTCAGCATCGACGTCACCGGCAGGACCAAGGGCAAGGGCTACGCCGGCCCGATGAAGCGGCACGGCTTCCACGGCCTGCGCGCCAGCCACGGTGTCGAGCGCAAGCACCGCTCACCGGGCTCGATCGGCGCGTGCGCCACCCCGGGTCGCGTCTTCAAGGGCACCCGGATGGCCGGCCGGATGGGTGGCGTGCGCTACACCGTCCAGAACCTGACCGTCCAGGCGGTCGACACCGAGAACAACCTCCTGCTCGTTCGTGGGGCCATTCCCGGTCCCAAGGGCGCGCTGGTCCTGGTCCGCAGCGCGGCCAAGACCAAGGTGAAGAAGGGCGGTGTGGCCAAGTGACCACCGTTGACGTCCTCAACGTCGAAGGCGCCAAGAGCAGCTCCGTCGAGCTGCCGGGCGACATCTTCGACGTCCAGGCCAACCTCGCGCTGATGCACCAGGTCGTGGTGGCCCAGCTCGCGGCAGCCCGCCAGGGCACGCACAAGGCCAAGACCCGCGGCGAGGTCGCCGGCGGCGGCAAGAAGCCGTACAAGCAGAAGGGCACCGGTCGGGCCCGTCAGGGTTCGATCCGCGCGCCGCAGTTCGCCGGCGGTGGCGTGGTCCACGGTCCGGTGCCGCGTGACTACAGCCAGCGGACCCCGAAGAAGATGAAGGCCGCCGCCCTGCGTGGCGCTCTCTCCGACCGGGCGCGCGCCGGCCAGGTGCACGTCGTCGAGGCGTTCGTCTCGGGCGAGAAGCCGTCGACCAAGGCCGCCCTGGCCACGCTGGGCAAGCTGACCGAGGCCACCCGGGTCCTGGTCGTGCTGAGCAGCACCGACGAGCTGAACTGGGTGTCGCTGCGCAATGAGCCGCGGGTGCACCTGATCGAGGCCGGCCAGCTCAACACGTACGACGTGCTGGTGGCCGACGACGTGGTCTTCACCAAGGACGCCCTGGACGAGTTCCTGGGTGTTCCCGCCGAGACCACCGAGGAGGGTGGCAAGTGAGCACGATCGCCGATCCGCGGGACATCATCGTCGCGCCGGTCGTCTCGGAGAAGAGCTACAGCGAGCTGAACCGGAACTGGTACACCTTCCTGGTGCGCCCGGACGCGAACAAGACCGAGATCAAGATCGCTATCCAGCAGATCTTCAACGTCCGCGTCCTGACGGTCAACACGCTCAACCGTGAGGGCAAGCGCAAGCGCACGAAGACCGGTTTCGGTCAGCGCAAGGCCACCAAGCGGGCGATCGTGAAGCTGGCTGACGGTGACCGTATCGAGGCCTTCGGCGGCCCGGTCAGCTGAGGGGTGTAGACAATGGCTATCCGTAAATACAAGCCGACGACGCCGGGCCGGCGTGGCTCGAGCGTCGCCGACTTCGCCGAGATCACCCGGTCGAAGCCCGAGAAGTCGCTGCTGGCGCCGCTGCCGAAGAAGGGTGGGCGTAACGTCCACGGCCGGATCACCACCCGGCACCACGGCGGCGGTCACAAGCGCCAGTACCGTCTGATCGACTTCAAGCGGGTCGACAAGGACGGCATCCCGGCGAAGGTCGCGCACATCGAGTACGACCCGAACCGCACCGCGCGCATCGCGCTGCTGCACTACGCCGACGGCGAGAAGCGCTACATCATCGCGCCGAAGGACCTGAAGCAGGGCGACGCGGTCGAGTCCGGGCCGGGCGCCGACATCAAGCCGGGTAACAACCTGCCGCTGCGCAACATCCCGGTCGGTACCACCATTCACAACGTGGAGCTGCGTCCGGGCGGCGGCGCCAAGCTGGCCCGCTCGGCCGGCGTCGGCGTCCAGCTGCTCGGCCGGGAGGGCGTGTACGCCACCCTGCGTCTGCCGTCCGGTGAGATCCGGCGGGTCGACGTGCGGTGCCGCGCCAGCGTCGGCGAGATCGGCAACGCCGACCAGTCGAACATCAACTGGGGCAAGGCCGGCCGCATGCGGTGGAAGGGCAAGCGCCCGACCGTCCGAGGCGTCGCCATGAACCCGGTCGACCACCCGCACGGTGGTGGTGAGGGTAAGACCTCAGGTGGCCGTCACCCGGTCAACCCGCAGGGTAAGCCCGAGGGCCGCACCCGTCGCAAGGGCCAGCCGAGTGACCGGCTGATCGTTCGCCGCCGCTACGCCACGCGTAAGCGCGGCTGAGGGAGATAAGACATGCCTCGCAGCCTGAAGAAGGGCCCGTTCGTCGACGACCACCTGCTCAAGAAGGTGGAGACGCAGAACGACAAGGGCTCGAAGAACGTCATCAAGACCTGGTCGCGGCGCTCGACGATCATCCCCGAGATGCTCGGCCACACGATCGCCGTGCATGACGGACGCAAGCACGTCCCGGTGTTCGTTACCGAGGCGATGGTCGGGCACAAGCTCGGCGAGTTCGCGCTGACCCGCACGTTCAAGGGTCACGAGAAGGACGACCGGAAGAGCCGCCGGCGCTGACGCCGCGGGCATACGGATAGAGGAACAAGGGGTTACAGCGATGCCAGGAAAGGGCGACGCTCCGGTGCTTCCGGGCGCGCGGGCGATTGCGCGGCACGTGCGCATCTCGCCGATGAAGGCGCGCCGGGTGGTCAACCTCGTCCGCGGCCTGCCCGCGAAGGAGGCGCTCACGGTGCTGCAGTTCGCGCCGCAGGCTGCGAGCGAGCAGGTGTACAAGGTGCTCGCGAGCGCGATCGCGAACGCGGAGAACAACGAGCGGCTGGACCCCGATGCGCTGCTCGTCAGCGAGGCGTTCGTCGATGAGGGCCCGACGATGAAGCGGTTCCGGCCGCGGGCGCAGGGCCGGGCGTACCGGATCCGCAAGCGGACCTGTCACATCACTGTGGCGGTCGAGGCGGTCGCGCCGGCTGCGCCGAAGAAGTCCGCGGCGAAGAAGGTCGCCCCGGCGAAGCAGGCCGAGGCCGCTGAGACGGAGAGCAAGACGGAGGGCGCCGAGTAATGGGTCAGAAGGTTCACCCCACTGGGTTCCGGCTCGGCATCTCGACCGACTGGAAGTCCCGCTGGTTCGCGGACAAGCTCTACAAGGACTACATCGGCGAAGATGTCAAGATTCGCCGGATGATGTCCAAGGGCCTCGAGCGCGCCGGCATCTCCAAGGTCGACATCGAGCGCACCCGGGACCGGGTCCGCGTCGACATCCACACCGCCCGGCCGGGCATCGTCATCGGCCGGAAGGGTGCGGAGGCCGACCGGATCCGCGGCGAGCTGGAGAAGCTCACCAGCAAGCAGGTACAGCTGAACATCATCGAGGTGAAGAACCCCGAGTCGGACGCGCAACTGGTCGCCCAGGGCGTCGCCGAGCAGCTCTCCAGCCGGGTCAGCTTCCGTCGGGCGATGCGCAAGGCGATGCAGTCGGCGATGAAGAACCCGGTGTGCAAGGGCATCCGGGTCCAGGTCTCGGGTCGCCTCGGCGGCGCCGAGATGAGCCGGACCGAGTTCTACCGCGAGGGTCGCGTCCCGCTGCACACGCTGCGGGCCAACATCGAGTACGGCTTCTTCGAGGCCCGTACCACCTTCGGCCGTATCGGCGTGAAGGTCTGGATCTACAAGGGTGACGCGGTGCCGGGTCGGGAGACCCCGGCCGAGGCGCCGTCGCGCCCGCGTCGTGAGCGTGCCGACCGCCCCGAGCGTCCGCGCCGTGGTCGGTCCGGTTCGTCCGGCACGACCGCCGGTGGCACCGAGGCCGGCCGGGCTGCCGCGACCACCATCGCGCAGCAGGCTGAGACGCCGAGCGGCGAGCCGATCGACAGCGCTGCTGTCGCCTCGGTCGCTTCGACTCCGGCAGAAACGCAGCAGGAGGGCTGACAGATGCTGATGCCGCGCAAGCCCCCGAAGGGCTTCCGCAAGCCGCACCACCCGGACCGCAGTGGCGCGTCCAAGGGTGGCAACCGCGTGGTGTTCGGCGAGTTCGGGATCCAGGCTCTCGAGCCGGCGTACGTGACCAACCGGCAGATCGAGTCGGCGCGTATCGCGATGACCCGCCACATCAAGCGTGGCGGTAAGGTCTGGATCTCGATCTTCCCGGACCAGGCCCTGACCAAGAAGCCTGCCGAGACCCGGATGGGTTCCGGCAAGGGCTCGCCCGAGTGGTGGGTCGCCAACGTCAAGCCGGGGCGGATCCTCTTCGAGATGTCCTTCCCCAACGAGCAGATCGCGCGAGAAGCGATGCGTCGCGCGATCCACAAGCTCCCGATGAAGTGCCGCATTGTTACGCGCGAAGTGGGTGAATCCTGATGGCAGCGGGCGTTAAGGCCTCCGAGCTGCGTGAGCACTCCGACGAGGAGCTGGTCACGAAGCTGCGCGAGGCCAAGGCGGAGCTGTTCAACCTCCGCGTGCAGGGCGCAACCGGGCAGCTGGACAACAACCGGCGGTTGCAGGTCATCCGTCGGGAGATCGCCCGGATCTACACGATCATGCGTGAGCGCGAGTTGGGTCTCTCCGCCGCGCCGACTGAGGTGACTGCATCATGAGCGAGAACACCAACACCGCCGAGGCGCGGGCCCGCCGCAAGGTGCGCGAGGGCCTCGTGGTGAGCGACAAGATGGACAAGACCGTCGTGGTCGAGGTCGAGGACCGGGTCAGGCACGCGCTGTACGGCAAGATCATGCGCCGTACCAGCAAGCTGAAGGTGCACGACGAGCAGAACGCCGCCGGCATCGGCGATCGGGTTCTGATCATGGAGACCCGGCCGCTGTCCGCCACGAAGCGTTGGCGGATCGTGGAGATCCAGGAAAAGGCCAAGTAGCGAAGGCTCGATCTCGCCCGGCTTCAGTCGGGCGCGGGTTCCGCCAGGCTCCGGCCGCGGCAGGCGGCCGGAGAACCGGCAGACATAGGAGATAGACGTGATTCAGCAGGAGTCGCGACTGCGCGTCGCCGACAACACGGGTGCCCGGGAGATCCTGTGCATCCGGGTTCTCGGGGGCTCCGGTCGGCGCTACGCGAGCATCGGCGACGTCATCGTGGCCACGGTCAAGGACGCGATCCCGGGTGCCGGTGTGAAGAAGGGCGACGTCGTCAAGGCCGTCGTCGTCCGCACCGCCAAGGAGCGGCGGCGGCCGGACGGCTCGTACATCCGCTTCGACGAGAACGCCGCCGTCATCATCAAGGACGGCGGGGACCCGCGCGGCACCCGTATCTTCGGCCCGGTGGGCCGGGAGCTGCGGGACAAGCGGTTCATGAAGATTATTTCCCTCGCGCCGGAGGTGTTGTGACCGTGAAGGTCAAGAAGGGCGACACGGTCGTCGTCATCGCCGGCAAGGACAAGGGTGCCAAGGGCAAGGTCATCGCGTCCTACCCGCGGCAGGACAAGGTCCTGGTCGAGGGCGTGAACCGGGTCAAGAAGCACACCCGTATCAGCACCACCCAGCGTGGCGCCAAGACCGGTGGCATCGTCACCCAGGAAGCCCCGATCCACGTCTCCAACGTGCAGGTCCTGGATTCCGAGGGGAACCCGACCCGCGTCGGGTACCGCTTCGACGACAACGGCCAGAAGGTCCGCATCGCGCGTAGCACCGGTAAGGACCTGTGATGACCACGGCTACCGAAGCCAAGACCATGCCGCGCCTCAAGGAGCGGTACCGCAACGAGATCGTGGCCAAGCTGCAGGAGCAGCACAGCTTCGGCAACCCCATGCAGGTGCCGCGGCTGGTCAAGATCGTCGTCAACATGGGTGTCGGCGAGGCCGCCCGGGACGCCAAGCTGATCGATGGCGCCGTCCGGGACCTGGCCACCATCACCGGCCAGAAGCCGCAGGTGCGGCGGGCGACCAAGTCCATCGCGCAGTTCAAGCTCCGCGAGGGCATGCCGATCGGCGCGAAGGTCACCCTGCGCGGCGACCGGATGTGGGAGTTCCTGGACCGCCTGCTGTCCATCGCGTTGCCTCGTATCCGCGACTTCCGCGGTCTGGACGGGCGCAAGCTCGACGGGCACGGCAACTACACGTTCGGTCTGACCGAGCAGTCGGTGTTCCACGAGATCGACCAGGACAAGATCGATCGCCAGCGGGGCATGGACATCACGGTGGTCACGACCGCCACGACCGACGACGAGGGCCGGGCGCTGCTCAAGCTCCTGGGCTTCCCGTTCAAGGAGAACTGAGATGGCCAAGAAGGCGCTGATCCTCAAGGCGGCCGCGAAGCCGAAGTTCTCGGTTCGCGCGTACACCCGCTGCCAGCGGTGTGGGCGTCCCAAGGCGGTCTACCGCAAGTTCGGGCTCTGCCGGATCTGCATCCGGGAGATGGCCCACCGCGGTGAGCTGCCGGGCGTGTCCAAGGCCTCCTGGTAAGGGCGACCGCGCCCCGGCTGCCGGCCGGGGCCCCTTGCACCGATCATGTATTGCTCTTCGCCGTAGGCCCGGGGCTCACCGCCCCGGGAACCCCGGCGAGAAAGGCTGACGAAATCCATGACGATGACCGACCCGATCGCAGACATGCTCACGCGTCTGCGTAACGCCAACCAGGCGTACCACGACCGGGTGACGATGCCCTACTCCAAGATCAAGGCGAACATCGCCGAGGTCTTGAAGGCCGAGGGTTACATCGCCACCTGGTCGGTCGAGGAGCCCGAGGAGGGCGCCGTCGGCAAGCGACTGGTCGTCGAGCTGAAGTACGGCCAGAGCCGCGAGCGGAGCCTGGCCGGCATCAAGCGCGTGTCCAAGCCCGGTCTCCGGGTGTACGCCAAGTCGGACGGGCTCCCGCGGGTGCTCGGCGGGCTGGGCGTGGCGATCATTTCGACGTCCCAGGGGCTGCTCACCGACCGGCAGGCCCGCAAGCGGAGCGTTGGCGGGGAAGTCCTCGCCTTCGTCTGGTAACGGGAGACAGGTAGAAATGTCGCGTATTGGACGTAAGTCGATCCCGGTGCCTGCCGGCGTCGACATCACGATCGACGGCCAGACCGTCAAGGTCAAGGGCCCGAAGGGCGAGCTGTCGCACACGCTCGCCGAGCCCATCACGGCGGAGCGCGCCGAGGACGGCCAGTTGCACGTCAACCGGCCCAACGACGAGCGCAAGGCCAAGGCGCTGCACGGCCTGAGCCGTACGCTGGTCGCCAACATGATCGTCGGTGTGACCGAGGGCTACCGTAAGAGCCTGGAGATCGCCGGCACCGGTTACCGGGTCACGGCCAAGGGCAAGGACCTGGAGTTCGCGCTCGGGTTCTCGCACCCGGTGCTGGTCCCCGCGCCGGACGGCATCACCTTCACGGTGGAGAAGCCGACGGTGTTCCACGTGGCCGGCATCGACAAGCAGCAGGTCGGCGAGGTCGCCGCCAACATCCGGAAGATCCGCCCGCCGGAGCCCTACAAGGGCAAGGGCGTGAAGTACCAGGGCGAGGTCATCCGCCGCAAGGCTGGAAAGGCAGGTAAGAAGTGAGCGCCACGCTGCTCAAGCGCCGCCGCGGCGTTGCCGCCAAGCGCGCCGTCGGCCGTGCGCGTCGACACTTCCGGGTCCGCAAGAACGTCAGCGGCACCACCGAGCGTCCCCGTCTGGTCGTCACCCGGTCGCTGCGCCACGTCGTCGCCCAGATCGTGGACGACACCAAGGGTCACACCCTGGCGTCGGCCTCGACCCTGGACGCCTCGCTGCGCGGCACCGAGGGCGACAAGAGCGCCCTGGCCGGCAAGGTCGGCACCCTGCTCGCCGAGCGGGCCAAGGCTGCCGGCATCTCGAAGGTCGTCTTCGACCGCGGTGGCAACCGGTACGCGGGGCGGGTCGCCGCGCTTGCCGACGCCGCCCGCGAAGCCGGGCTCGAGTTCTAGAAACCCCGTCACGAGAGATAAGGAAGGCTGCTGATGCCAGGTCAACAGCGCCGTGGCGGCGGGTCCGGTGGCAACGAGGGTGGTCGCCGCGACAACCGCCGTGAGGGCGGCCGCGGAAACGCGCCCGTCGAGAAGACCCCGCACCTCGAGCGGGTCGTCGCGATCAACCGCGTCGCCAAGGTCGTGAAGGGTGGTCGTCGCTTCAGCTTCACCGCCCTGGTGATCGTGGGCGACGGCGACGGCACCGTCGGCGTGGGCTACGGAAAGGCCAAGGAGGTGCCCGCGGCGATCGCCAAGGGCGTCGAGGAGGCCAAGAAGCACTTCTTCAAGGTGCCGCGGATCGGTAAGTCGATCCCGCACCCGATCACGGGTGAGGCCGCCGCCGGCGTGGTGCTGCTCAAGCCGGCCTCGGCCGGTACGGGCGTCATCGCCGGTGGCCCGGTGCGTGCCGTGCTGGAGTGTGCCGGCATCCACGACGTGCTCTCCAAGAGCCTCGGGTCGTCGAACCCGATCAACATCGTGCACGCCACGGTGGCGGCGCTGAAGGGGCTGGAGTCCCCGGAGGCTGTCGCGGCCCGTCGTGGCCTGCCGGTCGAGGACGTCGCGCCGGCCGCCATGCTGGCGTCCCGGGCGGGGGTGGCGTCCTGATGGCTCGCCTGAAGGTCACCCAGGTCCGGTCCGGGATCGGGACCAAGCACAACCAGCGTGAGTCGCTGCGTTCGCTCGGTCTCAAGCGGATCAACGACGTGGTGGTCAAGGAGGACCGGCCGGAGATCCGGGGCATGATCTTCGCGGTCAACCACCTCGTGAAGGTCGAGGAGGTCGAGTAATGACGATCAAGGTCCACCACCTGCGCCCGGCGCCCGGGGCCAAGACCGCGAAGACCCGCGTGGGTCGCGGTGAGGGCTCCAAGGGCAAGACCGCCGGTCGCGGCACCAAGGGCTCCAAGGCCCGCAAGAACATCTCGGCGGCGTTCGAGGGTGGGCAGATGCCCATCCACATGCGCCTGCCGAAGATGAAGGGCTTCAAGAACAAGTTCAAGGTGGTCTTCCAGGTGGTCAACCTGGACAGGCTCGCCGAGCTGTTCCCGAACGGCGGCCAGGTCGGCCCGCTGGAGCTGGTCGAGGCCGGCGCGGTCCGCAAGGGCCAGCCGGTCAAGGTCCTCGGCACCGGCGACCTGAGCGGCGTGTCCATCCAGGTGTCGGCGCACGCGTTCAGCGCGTCGGCCAAGGAGAAGATCACCGCCGCCGGTGGCTCCGTCACCGAGCTGTAGGGCAGAACCCGTGGCGCCCGCCCAGTTGTCCGTGACTGGGCGGGCGCCACGGTCTACCCCGAACGCGTGCACCGGGTAATATCGGATTCGGTTTATGTAGCCGGGCACACCTGCCCGGACCGGGATCGGGCTGTTAGAGTCCCATCCCAGCTATGGATATCGGGCACTCGCCCGGCACCCACCCCGACCCGCCAGGGACCACCACCGGCGGCCCGCCTCGCGCAGGAGGAAGAAAGTTGCTGTCCGCCTTTCTCAGTGCGTTCCGTACGCCTGACCTGCGCAAGAAGCTGCTGTTCACGGTAGGCATCATTGCGGTCTACCGGCTCGGCGCGACGCTGCCCAGCCCGGGTGTCTCGTACGGCAACGTGCAGAAGTGTCTCGACAGCATCCAGGGGGACACCACCGGGGTGCTGAACCTGCTCGACCTCTTCTCCGGCGGGGCGCTGCTTCAGCTCTCGGTCTTCGCGCTGGGGATCATGCCCTACATCACCGCGTCGATCATCCTGCAGCTGCTCACCGTGGTCATCCCGCGGTTGGAGCAGCTCCGCAAGGAGGGTCAGGCCGGCCAGGCGAAGATCACCCAGTACACCCGCTACCTCACCCTCGGCCTGGGCATCCTCCAGTCGTCGGCGTTCGTGGCGCTGGCCCGCTCCGGGCAGCTCTTCCAGAACAAGTGCGACCAGTTCCCGATCGTCCCCGAGGGCACCGGCATCCCGGACTGGCTGACGCTGACCATCCTGGTCATGACGATGACCGCCGGCACGGGCATGGTGATGTGGCTCGGCGAGCTGATCACCGACCGGGGCGTCGGCAACGGCATGTCGGTGCTGATCTTCACCTCGATCGCGGCGCGTCTTCCCGCCGAGGGTTGGAAGATCAAGACTCAGCAGGGCTGGGGCAAGTTCTTCCTGGTGCTCGCGCTGGTCCTGGTGGTCATCACCGCCGTCACCTTCATCGAGCAGGCACAGCGCCGGATCCCGGTGCAGTACGCCAAGCGGATGATCGGCCGGCGGATGTACGGCGGCACCTCGACCTACATCCCGCTGAAGGTCAACCAGGCGGGTGTCATCCCGGTCATCTTCGCCTCGTCGCTGCTCTACCTGCCGCAGCTGGCGCTCCAGTTCTTCGACCCGAACAACCCGGGCAAGACCCAGGCCTGGATCCAGAACAACGTGGTCAACCCGTCGAGCCCGGCGCACATCGTGATCTACTTCATGCTGATCATCTTCTTCACGTACTTCTACGTCTCGATCACGTTCAACCCGACCGAGGTCGCGGACAACATGAAGAAGTACGGCGGCTTCGTGCCGGGCATCCGCCCCGGCAAGCCGACCGCCGACTACCTCGACTTCATCCTCAGCCGGATCACCCTGCCGGGCGCGCTCTACCTGGGTATCGTCGCGGTCCTGCCGAACTTCTTCTTCATCTGGCTGAACAACCAGCAGTTCCAGAACTTCCCGTTCGGCGGCACCGCTGTGCTCATCATGGTCGGCGTCGGTCTGGAGACCGTGAAGCAGATCGAGAGCCAACTCATGCAGCGGAACTACGAAGGGTTCCTGCGGTAGATGCGACTCGTTCTGGTTGGCCCGCCGGGCGCGGGCAAGGGCACACAGGCGGAGTACATCGCCGCTCACCTCTCGGTTCCCAAGATCTCGACCGGTGACATCTTCCGGGCGAACGTCTCCCAGGGCACGCCCCTGGGCATCGAGGCCAAGCGGTACATGGACGCCGGCAAGCTGGTCCCGGACGAGGTGACCATCAACATGGTCCGGGACCGGCTCGCCGAGCCGGACGCCAGCGAGGGCTTCCTGCTCGACGGCTTCCCGCGCACCACGCCGCAGGCCGCCGCGCTGGACAAGCTGCTCGCCGACCTCGGCACCGCGCTGGATCTGGTGCTGGAGCTGGTCGTCGACGACGACGAGGTGATCCGGCGGCTCTCCGGCCGGCGTACCTGCCGGGGCTGCGGGAAGATCTGGCACGTCGAGTTCGACGCGACGACCCGGGACGACATCTGCGACCGCTGCGGCGCGGAGCTGTTCCAGCGCGACGACGACAAGCCGGAGACCATCGCCGCCCGGCTGCGGGAGTACGCCGACAAGACCGCGCCGCTGGTGGACTACTACGGCGCCCAGGGCAAGCTGGTGGGCATCGACGCCACCGGCCCGGTGGAGGACGTCACCGTCCGCGCCATCGACGCCCTCCGCTCGTACGGCGGCTGACGACCGCCGGGGCTCCGGCGGATAGAGTGCGATCAGCGGGGTACGTGTGACGTGCCCCGCTGATCCGCGCGACGAAAGGTAACGGCTCCATGCGTCGTCCCCAGCTGGACATCCAGCTGAAGACCCCCGACCAGATCGAGATGATGCGCGCCGCCGGGCTGGTGGTCGCCGAGGCGCTGCGTCGGATGCGGGAGGCGGTCGCTCCCGGGGTCAGCACCGCCGACCTGGACGCGATCGCCGAGTCGACGATCCGGGAGGCCGGCGCGGTTCCGTCGTTCAAGGGCTACCACGGCTTCCCCGCCTCGATCTGCTCGTCGGTCAACGAGCAGGTGGTGCATGCCATCCCGTCGCCCGCGCAGGTGCTCCGGGACGGCGACCTGATCTCGATCGACTGCGGCGCGGTGCTGAACGGCTGGCACGGCGACGCGGCGATCACCGCCGGCGTGGGGGAGGTCGACCCCGCACTGCTGAAGATGGCCGCGGTGGCCGAGGACTCGATGTGGGCGGGGATCGCCGCCGCGGCGCGGGGGGCGGCCAGCGGCAAGGGCCGCCTGACCGACATCTCGCACGCGGTGGAGAGCGCGGTCCGCAAGGGCGGCCGGTACGGCATCGTCGACGGGTACGGCGGGCACGGCATCGGCACCGAGATGCACCAGGACCCGCACGTGCTCAACCACGGCCGGCCCGGCAAGGGCCCCCGGCTGGTGCCGGGCATGGCGCTGGCCATCGAGCCAATGATCACCAAGGGCTCGCCGCGCACGGCCGAGCTGGCCGACGGCTGGACGGTCGTCACCCGGGACGGCTCGATGGCGGTGCACGTCGAGCACACGATGGCGCTGCTGCCTGACGGGGTGTGGGTGCTGACGGCGTTCGACGGGGGCCGGGAGCGCCTCGGCGACCTGGTCACCTCCCGCCAGCCCGCGGACTCACCGACCCGCTGAGCCCGCGCCGCGTCCCGCCAACGTCCGCGCGCCCGGACCACGGGCCCGCTGCGGTCCTCACCGCCCCGCCTGAGGCCCGCGCTGTGGCCTCTTGAGGGCTCCCGAGGTGCCGGAACACCGGCATGCGGTGCCGGCCCGGTGCCGGCCCGACGCGAGGAGCCGGTGGTGGCCGGACGGTGGCATGCTTGCCGGCATGGAGGGACGCGACGGGATGCGGGCCGCCGACGCGGACCGGCAGGTGGTTGCGGACCAACTGCGGGTGGCCGTCGACGAGGGCCGGCTCGACCTGCACGAGTACGACGAGCGGTTGCAGCGGGCGTACGCCTCGCGTACGTACGGCGAACTGGACGCGCTGGTGACCGATCTACCGGTGCCGGCCGCCCCGGCAGTGTCGGAACTCGCAACGGTGCCGGGCGCGGCCCCGCCGGCGGCGGACCGGGCCCGGTCGTCGGTGACCGCCCGGTGGCTCGCCGAGGTCTGGCTGCCGTACCTGCGGGTGGTCGCGATCGTGGTGACCGTCTGGGCGGTGACCTCGATCCTCGCCACCGACCTGGGCTACTTCTGGCCCGCCTGGGTGGCCGGGCCGTGGGGGGTGGGGCTCCTGGTGCGCACGGTCGTCGGTCTCACCGCCGGGGAGCCGCGGCGGTGGGCGGCGGAGCAGGAGCGGCGGCGTGAACACCGGCTCGCGAAGCGGGCGCGCAAGCGGGCGCGGAAGTTGGCTGCCGCCGAGGAGGAACGTCGGCGGGGCGGGGCCGACGCCGAGGTCTGAATGGCCCGTTCTGTCCGGTCCGACGCACCGATTCGTGCCCGGTTTGGCGGCGGCCCGCAAGCGGGCGTAGACTTTCTGATCGGCGCACAGCGTCCACTCCGGCATGCCCATCCTGCGCTTCGGTGGGAGTCGGAGCCGCGGCTGGCGCGGGTCCCGTAACAGCGTTTCGGGGCCCGTGTAAGACGTTGTGGGCCGTCCGGAGCAACCGACGTCAGGACAGCGGAGGACATGCCGAAAAAAGACGGAGCCATCGAGATCGAGGGTCGGGTCATCGAGCCCCTGCCGAACGCCATGTTCCGGGTGGAGCTCGCGAACGGTCACAAGGTGCTGGCTCACATCAGCGGCAAGATGCGGCAGCACTACATCCGCATCCTGCCGGAGGACCGGGTCGTCGTCGAACTCTCGCCGTACGACCTGACCCGCGGGCGCATCGTCTACCGCTACAAGTAAGCGACCTGACGGCGGCCGGGTAGTCCCCGTGTCCGTCTTCGACGTCCGGCGTCGCGCGTGTCGCGTCTCCGGGCCAGATGGGAAGTAAGGCAACCGTGAAGGTCAAGCCGAGCGTCAAGAGGATCTGCAACAAGTGCCGGGTGATCCGTCGGCACGGCCGGGTCATGGTCATCTGCAGCGACCCGCGTCACAAGCAGCGCCAGGGCTGAACCAGTCCGATCGACCGTGACCTACTGGTCACGGCCAGTCGAACCGGTCCGGGCCGCAGGTCCAGCCAAACATCATCAGCTCGTCCCAGCCGCGAGCGGTACGCGTAGCGCGTACCCCTGCGTGGTTGACCCCCGGTCGGAGGCCGGGGCCCGCTCGGGCAGCGGTCGATCCTCCCGGCGCCACGGCGCCGGGGCCGACCGGAGCGGGGTGGGGCGGGTGCAGACCTCCGCAGAACACCACAAGGAGTACGCCCGCACATGGCACGTCTAGCCGGCGTGGATCTCCCCCGCGAAAAGCGGATGGAGATCGCGCTCACCTACATCTTCGGCGTGGGTCGTACCCGCGCCCTGGAGACGCTCGCCGCCACCGGCATCTCGCCGGACAAGCGCGCTCGGGACCTCACGGACGAGGAGCTGGTCCAGCTCCGCAACCACATCGAGGGCAACTACAAGGTTGAAGGCGACCTGCGCCGCGAGGTCGCCGCTGACATCCGCCGCAAGGTCGAGATCGGCTGCTACGCCGGCATCCGGCACCGCCGGGGTCTGCCCGTGCGTGGCCAGCGGACCAAGACCAACGCGCGGACCCGCAAGGGCCCGAAGCGGACCGTCGCCGGCAAGAAGAAGCCCGGCAAGAAGTAACTAGGAGCGCACAGACTTATGCCACCGAAGGCTCGTGCCGGAGCCGCCGTCAAGAAGGTCCGGCGCAAGGAACGCAAGAACGTCGCCCACGGGCAGGCGCACATCAAGAGCACCTTCAACAACACCATCGTGTCCATCACGGACCCGACCGGTGCGGTCATCTCCTGGGCCTCCGCCGGCCAGGTCGGTTTCAAGGGCTCGCGCAAGTCGACCCCGTTCGCCGCACAGTTGGCCGCCGAGGCCGCCGCGCGTCGGGCGATGGAGCACGGCATGCGCAAGGTCGACGTGTTCGTCAAGGGCCCCGGCTCCGGCCGGGAGACCGCGATCCGTTCGCTGCAGGCCGTCGGGCTGGAGGTCGGGCAGATCGCCGACGTCACCCCGCAGCCGCACAACGGATGCCGTCAGCCGAAGCGTCGCCGGGTCTGAGAGGTAGAGAGAGATGGCTCGTTACACCGGTGCTGACTGCCGCCGTTGCCGGCGGGAGAAGATGAAGCTGTTCCTCAAGGGCAGCAAGTGCGATGGCCCGAAGTGCCCGTTCGAGTCCCGGCCGTTCCCGCCCGGGCAGCACGGCCGAGGCCGCACCAAGGAGACGGAGTACCTGCTCCAGCTCCGCGAGAAGCAGAAGGCCCGCCGCGTCTACGGCGTGCTGGAGAAGCAGTTCCGCGGTTACTACGAGGAGGCCGTGGGCAAGCAGGCCAAGACCGGTGAGGTCCTCCTGCAGATCCTCGAGTCGCGGCTGGACAACGTCGTTTACCGGGCCGGCTTCGCGCACTCGCGTGACATGGCCCGTCAGCTGGTCAAGCACGGCCACTTCACGGTGAACGGCAAGAAGGTCGACATCCCGTCGTTCCGGGTGAAGGAGCACGACATCATCGAGGTTCGGGCCAAGAGCAAGGAGCTCACCCCGTTCATCGTGGCGCAGGCTCAGGCCGGCTCGAAGACGGTCCCGGCGTGGCTGGAGGCCATCCCGAGCCAGATGAAGGTTCTCGTGCACTCGCTCCCGGCCCGCCAGGTGATCGACACCCAGGTCCAGGAGCAGCTGATCGTCGAGCTCTACTCCAAGTAGTCGGGCTCGTTGCGGTGGTCCGCCCCGCGGGGCGGACCACCGGAACAGTTTGTGTCGCGGACGTCAAATAGCGGGCGTCCCGGAAGAGAAGAGAAGACATGCTCATCAGCCAGCGACCGTCTCTTTCCGAAGAGTCGATCAACGAGACCCGGTCCCGGTTCACCATCGAGCCGCTGGAGCCGGGCTTCGGCTACACCCTGGGCAACTCGCTGCGGCGTACGCTGCTGTCGTCCATCCCGGGTGCGGCGATCACCTCCATCAAGATCGACGGCGTGCTGCACGAGTTCACCACGATCCCCGGCGTCAAGGAGGACGTGGTCGAGCTCGTCATGAACATCAAGGAGCTGTGCGTCAGCTCCGAGCACGACGAGCCGGTCAGCATGTACCTGCGTAAGCAGGGCCCGGGCGACGTGACGGCGGGCGACATCCAGCCCCCGGCCGGCGTCTCGGTGCACAACCCGGACCTGAAGCTCGCCACCCTCAACGGCAAGGGCCGGCTCGACATGGAGCTGACCGTCGAGCGGGGTCGCGGCTACGTGACCGCGGCGCAGAACAAGCAGTCCGGCGCCGAGATCGGCCGCATCCCGGTCGACTCGATCTACTCGCCGGTGCTGAAGGTGACGTACCGCGTCGAGGCGACCCGGGTCGAGCAGCGGACCGACTTCGACCGGCTGATCATCGACGTCGAGACCAAGCCGTCGATGGGCCCGCGTACCGCGCTGGCCTCCGCCGGTTCGACGCTGGTGGAGCTCTTCGGGCTGGCCCGGGAGCTGGACGAGACCGCCGAGGGCATCGACATCGGGCCGTCCCCGCAGGACGCGCAGCTGGCGGCGGACCTGGCCCTGCCGATCGAGGAGCTGGACCTCACCGTCCGTTCCTACAACTGCCTCAAGCGCGAGGGCATCAACTCCGTCGGTGAGCTCATCGGGCGCACCGAGGCCGACCTCCTCGACATCCGCAACTTCGGCCAGAAGTCGATCGACGAGGTCAAGATGAAGCTGGCCGGGATGGGTCTGGGGCTGAAGGACTCGGCCCCGAACTTCGACCCGGCGAACGTCGTGGACGCCTTCGGTGAGGCCGACTACGACACCGACGACTACCGCGAGACCGAGCAGCTCTAGTCCCCGCTGCCGCCACACCTGAGGAGCACCAAGCATGCCCACGCCCACCAAGGGCCCCCGCCTCGGCGGCAGCCCCGCGCACGAGCGGCTGATGCTGGCCAACCTGGCCACCGCGCTGTTCCAGCACGGCAAGATCAAGACCACCGAGACGAAGGCCCGGCGGTTGCGTCCGCTGGCCGAGCAGCTCATCACCAAGGCCAAGCGGGGCGACCTCGCCGCGCGGCGGCGGGTGCTGGGCGTCGTCAAGGACAAGGACGTGGTCTACTCCCTGTTCGACCAGATCGCGCCCCGGTACGCCAACCGCAACGGTGGCTACACCCGGATCGTGAAGACCGGCCCGCGCAAGGGTGACAACGCTCCGATGGTGGTCATCGAGCTGGTCGAGGAGCTTCAGGTCGCCGAGCCCAAGGCGAACAAGAAGACCGCCGCTCGCAAGGCCGCGCAGCAGGACAAGGTCGAGGCGCTCGCCCCCGCGGAGGAGACCCCGCAGGCGAAGTCCGACGACCAGGACGCCGAGGCGCCGGTGTCGGCGTCCGGCGACACCGACGCCGCCCGCGAGGACAGCGACGAGGCCACCGAGAACAAGGCCTGATCAACGGCACCTTCGGGCCCGGCACCCCCACGGGGATGCCGGGCCCGACCCATGAGGAGGTACGCGAGGTGGACGAGCGAACCCGGCTGCGGCTGGACGTCTCGTACGACGGCACGGACTTCTCCGGCTGGGCGGCCCAGCCGACCCGGCGGACGGTGGCCGGCGTACTCGTGCAGACCCTGGACCTGGTCCTCGGGGCGGGCGTGGCGACCGGGCTGACCGTGGCCGGGCGGACGGACGCCGGGGTGCACGCCGCCGGCCAGGTGTGCCACCTCGATCTGCCCGCCGCCGCGTGGCGCGAGTGGGAGGGCTCGTTGCTGCGCCGGCTGGCCCGGCTGCTCCCCACCGACGTGCGGGTGCGGGCGATGACCGAGGTGCCGGCCGACTTCGACGCCCGGTTCTCGGCGACCTTCCGCCGCTACGAGTACCGGGTGACCGACGCGCCGTTCGGGGCCGAGCCGCTGCGCCGGCACGAGGTGCTGGCCTGGCCGCGGTCGCTCGACCCGGGCCTGCTCAACGCCGCGGCGGCGGGGCTGGTGGGGGAGCACGACTTCGCCGCGTACTGCCGGCGCAAGGAGAACGCCACCACGCTGCGCGAGGTGACCCGGCTGGACTGGCGGCGCGACCCGGACGGAATCCTGGTCGCCACCGTCCAGGCCGACGCGTTCTGCCAGGCGATGGTCCGCAGCCTGGTCGGGGCGATGCTGGTCGCGGGGGACGGCCGGCGCCCGGTGGACTGGCCGGTCGGCCTGCTGACCCGGCGGGACCGGTCCAGCGAGGTGACGGTGGCCCCGGCGCACGGGCTGACCCTGGTCGCCGTCGGCTATCCCGACGACCCGGCCGAGTACGCCCGCCGCTCCGACCTCACCCGCCGGCTTCGCGTCCCCACGCAGGACTGAGGGCGACGGGTTCCCGGGCGGCCGGTCAGTCGGTTCCGCCGGGGGCGGCCGTGGCCTGGCCGGTCGAGCCGCCGGTCGCGCGGCGCTCCAGCACCTTCTTGTCCAGGTGCAGCTCGATCAGGTCGTACAGGACCTCGCGGACCTTCGGGTCGCCGGCCTTCACGGGCTTGCCGTCGGCCCGGACCACCAGGCAGTACGCGAGGTAGTGGCCGCGTACCTGCCAGCCGACCCGGGAGGGCGCCTCGGTGAGCGCCTCGGTGTCGTCGCCGGCCGGCATGCCGCGGAGCCGGCCCTCCCGCCCGTCGAGCAGCTCCCGCAGGCGGTCCCGGACGCGCTGGGCGGTGGCCAGGTCGGTCAGGTTGAACAGCCCTGCGGTGAGCAGGTACTCCTCGTCGGGGGAGCGCAGGGTGGCGCGGACCACCTGGTTGCAGCCGAGCCGGACGAGCAGGTCGGCCACCTCGTCGGTGGCGGCGGTCGGGCAGCTCGCGCTGGACTGGGTCTTGAGCACCGCGTACGGCTCCTCGCCGTCGCCGATGGCCAGCTTCCGGCCGGCGAAGACCTCCTTGGCGGTCAGCGGCGCCGGGTCGGTGTCCCGGGAGTCGATGTCCTGCCGTTCGGTGCGTGACGGCGACGGGGCGGCGGCCGGCAGGCTCGGGGTGACCTCCGGTTGCGAGATCCCGTCGGGCAGCAGGGCGGCGCCGGCCAGCCCGCAGAGGGCGAGGAGCACCAGGACCGCCGCGCCGCCGACCAGCACCTGCCAGAGCCGGCTGCCGCTTCGGCCGGGTTCCGGGGCCCGCCGGTTCCGGGGCAGGTCCAGTGGCTGGGTGGTGGCGGGAGCCCGGGTGGCCGGCGGGGGGAACGGGGGCGCGCCGCGGGGCGGGACCGGGCCCGGCAGGGTGGGCGGCGCGACCCGGGTGACCCGGGCGGTCCGGGGCAGGGACGGCGTCGGGAAGCGGGACGGGGAGGGGCCGGCATGTGGGGGGCTGGCGTCGCCGATCGTCGACAGTTCCGAGCCGGGCCGAGGGCGTCCCTCGAATGTGTCCTCATCGGATTCGTACCGGTACACCATGCCGCCCAGAGTAGGGCTTATTGTCCCTTTAGGGGGTAATAACGCGATATCGCGGTGCCGGGTCGTCGCCACCGCCCACCGCGCCACCGGCGGTCCGCCCGGCGGTGCGAGAATGCCGGACGTGACCGGCGACCACTACTTCAGCGCTGAACCCGGAACCGACGCCCGTCCCCGGGAGGTCGAGTTCACCGCCGTCGGGCGCGAATACACCCTGACGTCGGCCGGTGGGGTCTTCTCCGCCGCCCGCCTCGACCCGGGCACGGCGGTGCTGCTCCGCAAGGCGGACCTGCCGTCGCCGGACGTCGCCGGCCCGCTGCTCGACCTCGGCTGCGGCTTCGGCCCGATCACCTGCGTGCTGGCCGACAGCGCCCCGGCGGCCACCGTCTGGGCGGTCGACGTCAACGAGCGGGCCCGGGCGCTCACCACCGCCAACGCCGAGCGGGTCGGGGCCGCGGACCGGGTCCGGGTCGTCGCCCCGGACGACGTGCCGACCGAGTTGGCCTTCGCCCAGATCTGGTCCAACCCGCCCATCCGGATCGGCAAGGAGGGCCTGCACGAGCTGCTGCTGCGCTGGCTGCCCCGGCTCGCCCCGGACGGCGTGGCCTGGCTGGTGGTCGCCCGCCACCTCGGCGGCGACTCCCTGCACCGCTGGCTGGTCGACCAGGGCTGGCAGGTGGGGCGGCACGCCAGCCAGAAGGGCTTCCGGGTGCTGCGGGTCACCCGGTAATCGAGTGTCGCCCGGCCCACCCGCTCGGGCAGGATGCCGACGTGGGATACGTGGACGTGGCGGGGGTCGGGCACATCCTGCCCGACGGTCGGGAACTCTTCACCGACGTGTCGTTCCGGGTCGGTGAGGGTGCCAAGGTCGCCCTGGTCGGCCCGAACGGCGCGGGGAAGACGACGCTGCTGCGGATGGTCGCCGGCGACCTGCCGGTGCGCACCGGCGCGGTCTCCCGCTCCGGGGGCCTTGGCGTGATGCGCCAGTTCATCGGCATGATCGGCGACGACTCCACCCTCGCCGACCTGGCACTGTCGCTCGCCCCGCCGGCGCTGCGCGACGCCGGCCGCAAACTCGCCGAGACCGAGGCGGCCATGCGGGGGGCCGAGACCCGCGGCAAGTTCAGCACCGCCGCGGGCAGGGCCCAGCTCGCGTACGCGGATGCGCTCGCCGCCTGGGGCGAGACCGGCGGGTACGACGCCGAGGTGCTGTTCGACACCGTCGCCGTCATCGTGCTCGACCTGCCCTGGGACGCCGCCCGGGACCGTCCGGTGCGGACCCTCTCCGGCGGCCAGCAGAAGCGCTTCGCCCTCGAACTGCTGCTGCGCGGCCCCGACGAGGTGCTGCTGCTCGACGAGCCCGACAACTTCCTCGACGTGCCCGGCAAGCGGTGGCTGGAGGACCGGCTGCGCGAGTCGACGAAGTCGGTGCTCTACGTCTCGCACGACCGGGAGTTGCTGGCCCGCACCGCCGGCCGGGTGGTCGCCGTGGAGGGCGGCAGCGCCTGGGTGCACCCGGGCGGCTTCGCGAGCTGGCACGAGGCCAGGGTGGCCCGGCACGCCCGCCTCGACGAGCTGCGCCGCCGCTGGGACGAGGAACACCAGAAGCTGCGCGAGCTGATGCTGATGTACAAGCAGAAGGCGGCGTACAACGACGGGCTGGCCTCGCGGTACCAGGCCGCGCAGACCCGGCTGCGCAAGTTCGAGGAGGCCGGGCCGCCGCCCGTGCCCCCGAAGGACCAGGACATCCGGATGAAGCTGACCGGCGGGCGGACCGGCAAGCGCGCGGTGGTCGCCGAGCAGCTTGAGCTGGACGGCCTGACCTACCCCTTCGACCTGGAGATCTGGTACGGCGACCGGGTCGCGGTCCTCGGCGCGAACGGCACCGGCAAGTCGCACTTCCTGCGGCTGCTGGCCCGGGGCGGCACCGACCCGGAGCCGGCCAACGGCCCGGTCGACGGGGCCGCCGCGCTCGCCCCGGTGGCGCACGGCGGGACGGTCCGGCTCGGCGCCCGGGTCCGCCCCGGCCACTTCTCCCAGACCCACGACCGCCCAGAGCTGGTGGACCGCACGCTCGTCGACATCCTCTGGCGCGGCGACGAGCACCGGGCGGGGATGGACCGGCACGCGGCGATGGCGGCGCTGAGCCGGTACGAGCTGGCCGGGCAGGGCGATCAACGGTTCGGCACCCTCTCCGGCGGCCAGCAGGCCCGCTTCCTGGTGCTGCTGCTGGAGCTGTCCGGGGCGACGCTGCTGCTGCTCGACGAGCCCACCGACAACCTGGACCTGGCCAGCGCGGAGGCGCTGGAGGCGGGCCTGAGCGCGTTCGCCGGGACGGTGGTCGCGGTGACCCACGACAGGTGGTTCACCCGGTCCTTCGACAGGTTCGTGCTGTTCCGGGGCGACGGCGAGGTGGTGCAGACGTCGGAGCCGGTCTGGGACGTCGGATGAACGGCGACGAGCTGGTCGACCGGCTCTGCGGGGTGGACGGGGTGGTCGCGGTGGCCCTCGGCGGCAGCCGGGCCCGGGGCGAACACCGGCCCGACTCCGACTGGGACGTGGGCCTCTACTACCGGGGTGGCCTGGACGTGCCGGCGCTGCGCGCCATCGCCGCCTCGGTAACCGGGGCGGAGGTGGAACTGACCGCGCCGGGCGGCTGGGGGCCGTGGGTGGACGGCGGCGGCTGGCTGCGCGTCGGCGGGGTGGCGGTGGACTGGATCTACCGTGACCTCGACCGGGTGGGCCGGGTCTGGGCCGACTGCGGGGCCGGCCGGTACACCGTCGAGGCGCAGGCCGGTCACCCGCTGGGCTTCTACTCGCACGCCTATGCCGGCGAGGTGGCGCTGTGCCGGGTGCTCGGCGACCCGACCGGGGAGCTGACCGCGCTGCGGGCGGAGACCGGGTGCTACCCGCCGGCGCTGTCCGCCGCCCTGCTGGCCAGCGGCTGGGAGGCCGGGTTCCTGCTCGACGCAGCCGCCAAGGGCGCGGCGGCGGGGGACGGCGGTTACGTGGCCGGCTGCCTGTTCAGGGCGGTCGGCGTGGTCGTCCAGGCGCTGCACGGCCGGGCCGGGCGGTGGCTGGTGAACGAGAAGGGCATGATCGCCTCTGCCGGCAGGCTGCCGGACGCCCCGGTGGACTTCACCCGCCGGGCGCAGGGGCTGCTCGGCGCGGTCGGCCGCACCCCGGCCGAGCTGGCCGCCACCGTCGCCGACGCGCACCGGCTGGTCGCCGAGGCGCTCCGCTGATCCGCCACTCGGCGGGCCGTGCCCGGTCCGCCCTGCCGGGCGGCGGGTCGGCGCCCGGGGTGGACCCGCCGGTGTCGGGGCGGGTGGGCTGCGCCGGGGCCGTGGGGCGTCCGGCCGGTGGCCGCGTCGGGACGGGCATAGGGTGGATCTCGTGACTGAGATGACGTATCGACGGCTGGGCGACTCCGGGCTCGTGGTGTCCGTGGTCGGCGTCGGCTGCAACAACTTCGGCCGTAAGCTCGACCTCGACGGCACCCGGGCGGTGGTCGACGCCGCCCTCGACGCCGGCATCAACCTCTTCGACACCGCCGACATCTACGGCGACGAGCCGGGTGGCTCCGAGGAGCTGCTCGGCCAGGCCCTCAAGGGCCGCCGGGACGACGTGGTGGTGGCCACCAAGTTCGGCATGGACATGCAGGGGCGCAACGGCCCGGACCACGGCGCCCGAGGCGCCCGGCGGTACATCGCCCGGGCGGTGGAGGCGTCGCTGCGCCGGCTCGACACCGACCACATCGACCTGTACCAGATGCACGAGCCGGACCCGGGCACCCCGATCGACGAGACCCTCGCCGCCCTGGACGACCTGGTCCGCGCCGGCAAGGTGCGCTACCTCGGCAACTCCAACTTCGCCGGCTGGCAGATCGCCGACGCCGACTGGGTCGCCTCCTCCAACGGGCGGGCCCGGTTCATCAGCGCGCAGAACCACTACTCGCTGCTGGAGCGGGGCGTCGAGGCCGAGGTCATCGGGGCCTGCGAGCGGTTCGGCCTGGGCATGCTGCCGTTCTTCCCGCTGGCCAACGGGCTGCTCACCGGCAAGTACAAGCGCGGCGAGGCGGCACCCGCCGGCAGCCGGCTCGCCGGGGGCGGCCGGTACGCCGAACGCCTGGCCGCCGCGCGGTGGGACGTCATCGAGGCGCTGGAGGCGTACGCGGCCGAGCGGGGGCTGTCCCTGCTCCAGGTGGCCATCGGCGGGCTGGCCGCCCGGCCGGCGGTGACCTCGGTGATCGCCGGAGCCACCTCGCCGGAGCAGGTGCGGTCCAACGCGGAGGCCGGCACCTGGCAGCCGACCGACGACGACCTCGAAGCGCTCGACGCCATCCTCTGAGCCGGGCGGCCGTGGTCCAGCCCACTTGGCCCACCCCCTTGGCGGAGCAGCCCAATCGTCGTACGGTGACACGCAAGTGACCCACGGGAGCCCGGTGTGTACCGGGCTGAGAGGGGGGCTGATAGCCCCCGACCGTCGAACCTGATCCGGGTAATGCCGGCGCAGGGAGGAGAATTGCCGTGCCGTCCCTCGGGCGACTGCATCTGATCACCGACACCCGGCCGGGCCGGGACCCGCTCGCCGTGCTGCGCGCCGCCCTCGCGGTGGCCCGCGCCGAGCTGGTCGTCCAGGTCCGCGTCACCGACGACGCCACCGACCGCGCGGCGTACGACCTGGCCCGGCGGGTGGTCGTGGCGTGCGCGCCCTACGGGGCGACGTGCCTGGTCAACGACCGGCTGCACGTGGCGCTCGCGGTCGGCGCGGCCGGTGGGCACGTCGGCGCGGACGACCTGCCCGTGGCGGCGGCCCGCCGGGTCCTCGGCCCGGTCGCGACGCTCGGCGCGACCGCCCGGTCCCCGGGCGCCGCTGCCGACGCGGTGGCCGCCGGGGCCAGCTACCTGGGCGTCGGCCCGTGCCACGCCACTGACACCAAGAACGGCCTGCCGGACCCGATCGGCCCCGCCGGGGTGCGTGCGGTCGCCACCGCCGTGGCCGTGCCGGTGATCGCCATCGGCGGGGTGACCGCCGCGACGGTCCCGGCGCTGCGCGCCGCCGGGGCGTACGGGGTGGCGGTGGTCGGGGCGCTCTCCGCCGCCGCCGACCCGGGCCGGGCCGCCGCCGAACTGCTCGGGGCGCTGACGTGCTGACGGCCACCGGGCAGGGGCCCGTCGACGTGGCGGTGGTGGGTGCCGGGCCGGTCGGGCTGGCGGTCGCCTGGCGGTGCGCGGCGCGCGGGCTGCGGGTCGAGGTGCACGACCCGGCCCCCGGGTCGGGCGCGTCGTACGTCGCAGCCGGGATGCTGTCACCGGTCGCCGAGGCGTACTTCGGCGAGCACGAGCTGACCGGGCTGCTCGCCGCCTCCGCCGCCCGCTGGCCCGGGTTCGCCACCGAGCTGGCCGAGGCCGCCGGGACCGGGTTCGGGTACCGCACCGAGGGCACCCTCGTCGTCGGGTTGACCAGCGACGACCTGGCCGAGGCGCGGCGGTTGTGGACGTACCAGCGCGGGCTGGGATTGCCGATCACCCCGCTGCGCCCCTCGGAGCTGCGCGACCGCGAGCCGGCGCTCGCCCCGCGGGTGCGCGGCGGCGCGGTCGCCCCCGGTGACCACCAGGTCGACCCCCGGCGGCTGGTCGCCGCGTTGCGGATCGCCGCCGAGCGGGCCGGCGCGACCCTGGTCGCCGGCCCGGTGCGGGAGCTGTCCGACCTGGACGCCCGGGTGACCGTCGTCGCCGCCGGCTGCGGCGCCGCCGCCCTCACCGGGCTGCCGGTACGGCCGGTGAAGGGGCAGATCCTGCGGCTCCGCGCGCTCGGCGGCGGCCCGCCGGGCTTCCGGCACGTCATCCGGGGGTACGCCGACGGCGAGTCCGTCTACCTGGTGCCCCGGGACGGCGGCGAGGTGGTGGTCGGCGCGACCGTCGAGGAGCGCGCCGACACCCGGGTCACCGCCGGGGCGGCGCTGCGGCTGCTGCGCGCCGCCGTCGACCTGGTTCCCGAACTGACCGAGTACGACCTGGCGGAGGCGTCCGCCGGGCTGCGCCCCGGCACCCCGGACAACGCGCCGATCATCGGGCCGCTGCCCGGCCGGCCCGGGGTGCTCGCCGCCACTGGGCACCACCGGCACGGCATCGTGCTCACCCCGGTCACCGCCGACCTCGTCGCCGAGCTGGTGGTCACCGGGGAGGCGGACCCGCTGCTCGCCCCCTTCACCCCCGAGCGGTTCGCCGGCCACCGCCGGCACGGCTGACCGGGTCCCGACGCGACCGACCGCGTCCCGACGCCACCCGCGTCCGGTGCCACTGACCACGTCCGGCACGACAGGTCGCTGCCGGGTCGCCTTCGAGGAGGAGCACGCACATGGAACTGACGGTGAACGGCGCCGGGCGGACGCTGCCCCCCGGTGCGACCGTGGCAGACCTGATCGTCCTGGTCACCGGGCAGCGCGGCGGCCTCGCCGTCGCCGTCAACGGCGAGGTGGTGCCGCGCGCCGGCTGGCCGGCGACCGCGCTGCGCGACGGCGACCGGGTCGAGGTGCTCAGCGCCGCCCAGGGCGGGTGAGCGGGATGCCCGTCGCACCGGCGCACCCCGACCGGGCCACCCCCGAGCCGGCGCCCCTCGCCCTGGGCGGCGAGACGTTCGCGTCGCGGCTGATCCTCGGCACCGGCGGCGCGGCCAGCCTGCACGCGCTGGAACAGGCGATCCGGGCCTCCGGCACCGAGCTGGTCACCCTCGCACTGCGCCGCGTCGACACCGCCCCCGGAACCGCCGGCGGGCTGCTCGACCTGCTGGAGCGGTGCGGGGTGAAGCTGCTGCCGAACACGGCCGGCTGCCACACGGCCGGCGAGGCGGTCAAGGTCGCCCACCTGGCCCGCGAGGCGTTCGGCACCGACTGGGTGAAGCTGGAGGTGATCGGCGACGAGCGCACCCTGCTGCCCGACGGGGTGGAACTGCTGCGCGCTGCCGAGGAGTTGGTGTCCGACGGGTTCACCGTGCTGCCGTACACGTCGGACGACCCGGTCCTGGCCCGGCGGCTGGCCGACGTAGGCTGCGCCGCGGTGATGCCGGCCGGCGCGCCGATCGGCTCCGGCCTGGGCATCAACAACCCGCACCACATCCGGCTGATCCGGCAGGGCGTCGACGTGCCGGTGATCCTCGACGCCGGGATCGGCACCGCCTCCGACGCGGCGCTGGCCATGGAATTGGGCTGCGACGCGGTGCTGCTGGCCAGCGCCGTCACCCGGGCCGCCGACCCGTTGGCGATGGCCACCGCCATGCGGTACGCGGTCCGCGCCGGCCACCTCGCCGCCGGTGCGGGCCGCATCCCCCGCCGCTTCCACGCCCTGGCCTCCACCCCCGACGAGGGAAGGCCGGACCTGTGACCCGCACCGGTACCGCCGATCCTGGTCGCGGTCGGCCCCCGGCGGGTCCACCTTCCACCAGAGTCGCCCGGGTCCCGGCGGGCATTGTCGTGCTCACCGATCGGTGGCAGGCGCGGCGGGGGCTGGTCGACGTCGTGGGCGCCGCCGTGGCCGGGGGAGTGCGGTGGGTGGTGCTGCGCGAGAAGGACCTGCCCCGCGCCGAGCGGGCCGCCCTCGCCGCCGACCTGCGCCCGATCCTCGCCGGGGCGGGCGGCACCCTGGTCGTCGCCGGCCCCGACCCCCTCGGTGGGGACGCCGTCCACCTGCCGGCCGTCGGCCCGTACCTGCCGCCGCGCCTCGGCCTCGTCGGCCGCTCCTGCCACGACGCGGCCGAACTGGCGAGACTGACCACCGAGGACTACGCCACCGTCTCGCCCGTGTATCCGAGCAGGTCGAAGCCGGGGTACGGCCCACCGCTGCGCCCCGCCCGGCTCGGCGAGCTGATCCGGCTCAGCCCCGTGCCGGTCCTCGCCCTCGGCGGCGTCGAGACCCCGGCCCAGGCCAGCGCCTGCGTCGAGGCGGGCGCCGTCGGGGTGGCGGTCCTCGGCGCGATCATGCGGGCCGACGATCCCGCCGAGGCAGCCGCCGCGCTGGCCATTCCCTTCGAGACGCCGCGAACCGGGCACGACCACGCGGCGGCCACCGGAAGGCGCGGGTGACCGGCGTGACGCCGACGACCGTGCTGACCATCGCCGGCTCCGACTCCGGCGGGGGTGCCGGCATCCAGGCCGACCTCAAGGTCTTCGCGGCCCTCGGCGCGTACGGCACCAGCGTGCTCACCGCCGTCACCGCGCAGAACACCCGGGGCGTGGACGCCGTCCTGCCGCTGCCGCCGCGCACGGTCACCGAGCAGCTCGACAGCGTGCTCGGCGACTTCCGCGTCCGGGCGGTGAAGACCGGGATGCTCGGCACCCAGACCGTCGCCGACGCGGTCGCCGGGGCGGCCCGGGCGGGTCGGCTGCCGCACCTCGTCGTCGATCCGGTGCTGGTCGCCACCAGCGGGCACCGGCTCGGCGTGGTCGGGGCGGTCGAGCGGCTGCTGCCGTACGCGGAGGTGGCGACGCCGAACTGCGCGGAGGCCGCGGCCCTCACCGGAGGTCCGGTGACCACGGTCGAGGAGATGGTCGCCGCCGCCCGGGCGCTCGTCGCCGGCGGCCCGGCGCACGTGGTGGTCACCGGCGGCGACGTGGACGCCGGCGGCGACGCGGTCGACGTGCTGCACGGGGGCGGGGCGACCGTCCTGCTGCGCGCGCCCCGGGTGCCGACCCGGCACAGCCACGGCACCGGCTGCTCGTTCTCGGCGGCGATCGCCGTCCGGCTGGCGCTGGGCGATCCGGTGCCGGTGGCCGTCGCAGCCGCCAAGGAGTACGTCACCCGCGCGCTGACCGGCGCGCGGGACTGGGAACTGGGCGCGGGGCACGGCCCGCTGGACCACTTCGGCTGGTCCGGATGACCACCAGGGAGGCTGTCATGCAGGCATGACGCGGCCTGATCCGTCCGCCCGGGCAGACGTCGGAACGGGGCGGCCGGGCGGACAGCCGGCGTGGCGGGGCCGGTGGGCGGGACCCCACCGCGCCGGGGGTCCTCGCCGTCAGTCCCGGTGGTGGCGACCGGAGGAACGCAGCGACCGTTGGCCGGTGCCCTCCGGCCCGCCGTCCTTCTCCGGCACGGGACGGGCCAGGCCGGTGACCCAGTCGACGTACTCCTCGTCCTGTGCGGGCAGCGGCTGTTGTTCCCGGCGGTCGTCCTGCTCGGTCGCGGGTGCCGCGTCGTCGGCGGTCCGGGCCCGGTTGCGCCGGAACAGGGCGCGCCGGAGGCGGGACCGGCTGGTGGCCGGGTCCTCGGGCACAGCACCGGCCGCCACCGGGCTCGTGCCGCCCGGCCCGGCGTCGACCGATTCGGCGTCGTCCGGTCCGGGGCCGGTCCGGTCGCCGTCGACCGGTCCGGGGTGGGTGGCCGGTCCGACGCCGTCTCGTCCGCCGTCGGCCCGGCCCAGCTCGCTCGGTCCGGGCTCGGCCGGCCGGGGGGCCGGGGGCTGCTGCCCGGCCGCGCCCCGGCTGTCGGTCGTTGTGGGGCCGGCCCGCCGGACGGCGTTGCCGAACGCGTCCCAGCTCGTCACCCGGCCCAGATCGGGAAGGGGCCGGCGGGGACGCGGGTCGGGGTCGACGGGGTCCGGCCGGCTGTCCGGCGCGGCCGGGGGCGACGGGTCGCGCGGGCCGTCGTCGCCCGTCCGGGTCGGCTCCGGCGGAGCGGGCTGCACCACGTCGTCGAACGTGGGTGCCTCGAAGAATGTGGGCTCGGCTCGCCGCCGGACCGGGGTGGCCGCCGGCGTGACGGTGACGCCCGTGCCGGGGCGGCTCGCGCCCGCAGCGTCGGCGGCGCTCCGATCCGTCACGTCGGCCGGTTCGGTGTCGGTCGGGCCGGGAACCTCGGCCGGTTCGGTGTCGGTCGGGCCGGGAACCTCGGCCGGTTCGGTGTCGATCGGGCCGGGAACCTCGGCCGGCGGGGGCGTCTCGGCGGTCGGCACCTGCCGCCCGGCGCCGGCCCTCGGTCTGCGGACCCGCTTCGGCCGGGGTGCCTCGGCGGCCGTCACCCCCGCGTCCTCGTCGGCGGGGCGGGAGGTGTCGGTGGCGGGGAGAGCGCCGGCGATGGGGGAGGCATCGGTGGCGGGGGGCGTGGCGTCGGCAGCGCGGGAAGCTTCGGCGGGGACGTGCGGGTCGGCGGGGCGGGACGGGGCGCCCGGCGCGGCAGGCATCGGGCGGGCGGCCTCGGCGGCCATCGGCCACTCCCAGTGCGCCGGGGTGATTCCGGCCGGCGTGCCCGTCGCGGAACGGTCCCGGGTGCCGCCGGAGCGGTCCTCCGACAGCGGGTCGCCGACGGTCGCGGGGACCCGACGGGCCGAGGCGGTGTCCGAGGTGGGCGGGCCGACGGGGTCGGCGCCGTCCGCGTCGCCGGTGGCCGGCACGGTCGGGCCGATCGGCAGCGGCCGGAGGATGTCCGTGGGCTCGATCGCCGGGTCGCCGACGGCCCCGCCCGGCGTCGCGGGCCGGTCGGCGGGGCGGCCGGAAGTGACGAGCGGCCAGCGGGCCAGGGTCGCGGCGGCGGAGCCGAGCGCGCCGGTGGCGACCGCGATCAGGGCGCCGTGGTAGGGGGCGAGCTGGTACCGGTCGACGGAGTCCCCCGGGCCGGCGGCCAGGTAGGCGAAGGCGACCAGCACGGGGCCCGCCGCGCCGGACGCGCCGCCGATCAGCGGCGGATGGCCCCGCCGGCGGGCCAGCGCGCCCGAGGCCGCGCCGGCGAGCAGGGCCACCAGCGGCAACAGCAGCATGGCCAGCCGCTGTGCCGCGGCGGCGTCGAGCCAGCCCGGCTCGAACACCCCCAGCCGCACGGTCGGCAGCGGGCCGGTGCCGACCAGGGCCGGCAGGGACGAGAGCAGGGCGACCAGCCACACCACGCCGGCCACCATCGCCAGGTTCCAGCCCACCGGGGGGCGGAGCAGCACGGCGAGCGCCGCCCCGGCACCGGCCACCGCGCCGAGGACGGCGCAGATGCCGACCGCCCAGACCGGGTCGACGCCGCTCAGTTCGGTGGCGCGGGCCGGCTGCATGCACAGCGGGGCCACGACGGTCGCGCCCAGCGCCGCCGCGCCGGCCACCCCGAGCCGTCCCGTCATGGTGGACATGAGGGGTTCGGCACGGGCGACACGCTCGACCACCACGGCCCCGACCACGGCGGCGACCGTCGCGAACCAGCTCACCCAGACCAACTGGGCCGGCCACCGGTTGACGGTGGCGTCGGTGAAGTCGCCGACGAGCCGGACGATGCCGAACCCGTACGCGATGCCGAGCTGACCGGCCCCGGCCAGCACGCTCACCCCGAGCGCGGTGAGCAGCAGCTTGCCCCACGTCCGAAAGGCCATGTCGGGCACGTTACGGCCCGGTGCCCCCGATCGCCACCTTGGCGCAGCGCGGCGCGGCGACGCGCCCGACCTGCGACTACTCCAGCTCGACCGGCCGGGCCAGGTACGTCGTGTCTCCGACAGCGGTGAGCGTGTCGACGGGTCCCGGGCCCGTGGTGGACCACCCCACCGGGCGGCTCGTCGGCGTCGGACGTCGTCCACCCGGCTCGGTCCCGTCGATCACGTCGGTCCGCCTAGAGTTGCGGGAGCACCTCGGCGGCGATGAGCTCCAGGTGGGCCAGGTCGGCCAGGTCGGCCAGTCGCAGGTGTACCCGGGCGGCCCCGACCGCGGCGAACTCGCCGATCCGGTCGACGAGTTGGGCGGGGGAGCCGATCACCGGGTCCTCCGGCGGCAGGGCGCTCATGCGGTGCAGCGGCGCGGCCCGCTCCCGCACCTCGGCGTCGGTGCCCCCGATGGCCACCACGATCCCGGCGGAGAGCACCAGCGGCGCCCGCCCCGAGTCCGTACGGCCGTGGCGGTCGCACGCCTCGATCACCCGGTCGTACGAGGCGGCCGTCTCGGCGACGCTCTTGAACGGCATGTTGAACTCGTCGGCGTACCGGGCGGCCAGCTCCGGGGTGCGCCTGGGGCCGCGCCCGCCGACGATCACCGGCGGGCCGGGCTGCTGCACCGGCTTGGGCAGGGCGGGCGCGTCGACCAGCCGGTAGTGGTCGCCGAGGAAGCTGTAGGTTGCGGCGAGGGTGAGCCAGGCGTCGGTGGGGCCGGGTAGCCCGGGTTCGGCACCCATGGCCTGGTAGTGGTCGGCCCGCAGGAAGCCCTCGAAGCCGGCCGCCTCGAGCGTCCGGGCGAAGCGGAGCTGGTCGTCGTAGCCGGCGCCCCGGTGTGGCTCGGTGAAGACGGCCACCCGCACGGTCAGCGTGCCTCCGCGCCGGCCCGTACCGGGGGCTGCCGGTGGGCGCCGGGGCCGAGCGGCGCCGGCGCAGGCCCGACAGGTGCGTCACGTTCCATCAGCAGTTCGTGCAGCTCGGCGCTGACCCGGGCCACGTCGGCCAGGTGGGCGTTGCGGCCGAGGGTGCGGGGCCGCGGGATGTCCACCTCGACCACCGAGCGGATCCGGCCGGGGCGGGGGCTCAGCACGACCACCCGGTCGGCGAGCAGCACCGCCTCGTCGATCGAGTGGGTGACGAAGACGATGGTGGCTCCGCTGGTCATGTGCACCCGCTGGAGCTCGCCGGAGAGCTCCTCGCGGGTGAGCGCGTCGAGGGCGGAGAACGGCTCGTCCATCAGCATCACCCGGGGATCGCCGATGAGCGACCGGCACAGCGACACCCGCTGCTGCATGCCGCCGGACAGCTCGTGCGGCAGCCGTTTCTCGAACCCGGCCAGCCCGGCGAGGTCGAGCAGTTCCCGGGCGCGGGCGCGGTGCCTGGCCCGCTTCCAGCCGAAGATCTCCACCGGCAGCAGGACGTTGTCCAGCACCGAGCGCCACGGCAGCAGGGCGGGCCGCTGGAACAGCATGGCGATGTCCCGGCGGGGACGGGTGATCGGCGTACCGGCGACGGTGATCTGCCCGGCGGTGACCGGCAGCAGCCCGGCGATCATGCGTAGCAGCGTGGATTTGCCGCAGCCCGAGCGGCCGAGCACGGCGACGAACTCGCCCTCGGTCACGTCGAGGTCGATGCCCCGCAGCGCCTCGACCCGGCCGGAGCGGCCGTCGAAGGTGCGGGACACCCCGGACAGTCGGATCATCGCCGGTGTCCTCCCTGAGTAAGCGGTCAGGAGCGCAGCTAGGGTAGCCCGCCGCGGCGCAGCCCGGGGGGTCCGGGGTGGACACCAGTTCGTTTCCGTTCCGCAACCGACACTCCTTGCTACACCGGCAGGTCCCCTGCGTAGTCTGTGCCGGCGAGAAGTCCCCTCACGACGGTGGCGTCGGCTCCCCCCTCTGTCGACGCCGTCCCTCTCGACAACCCCTCCGGTGGCGCATCGCCCCTGGTCGGAAAGGACATGGTGCACAGATGAAAAGGCTGACCCGCACGGTCGCCGCGGCCGCTCTGGCCACCGCACTCACCCTGGTCTCCGCGTGCAGCAGTGACGCGGACTCGTCCGGCGCCAAGGGCGGCGACGGCAAGGCGCTGGAAAAAGTGACGTACCTCACTTCTTTCGGTAACTTCGGCCGGGACTCCTACGCCTGGGTGGCGAAGGAGAAGGGCTTCTTCAAGGAGGCCGGCTTCGACGTCGAGATCAAGCCCGGTCAGGGCACCGGTACCGTCATCTCGACCATCGTCGGCGGCCAGGCACACTTCGGTCCCATCGACCTCACCGGTGGTCTGCTCCAGCTCGGCAACGGCGTGGCCAAGGACTTCGTCGCCGTGGCCGCCATCCAGCAGCGCACGATGGCGGGCATCGCGACCGTCGAGGGCACCGGCATCGCCGCTCCGAAGGACCTGGAGGGCAAGAAGCTCGCCGACACCCCCGGCTCCGTGGTCCGCAACCTCTTCCCGACGTACGCCCGGCTGGCCGGCGTGGACGCCAGCAGGGTGACCTGGCAGAACGGCCAGGCGCAGGAGCTGATGGGCACGCTTGCCGCCGGCCAGGTCGACGGCATCGGCCAGTTCGTCGTCGGTCAGCCGACCATCGAGGCGGTGACCAAGAAGAAGGCCGTCATGCTGCCGTACAGCAACGTGATGCAGGACCTCTACGGCAACGTGCTGATCACCTCCAGCAAGATCGCCAAGGAGAAGCCGGACATGGTCAAGCGGTTCTCCGCCGCCCTGATTAAGGGCCTGGAGTACGCGCTGACCAACCCGCAGGAGGCGGGCGACATCCTGAAGAAGAACGTCGACGCCAGCAACCCCGCGGCCGCCGCCGCGGAGCTCCAGCTCATGGCCGGGTACGTCCGGTCCAGCAACTCGGGCACCCAGATCGGCACGCTGGACAGTGGGCGGGTCGCCAAGAGCATCGCGATCCTTCAGGGCGCGGGCCAGCTCAAGCAGAACATCACCCCCGACCAGATCATCGACTTCGACCTCGCGCCGAAGGCCTGACCGGTCCGACCGTCCTCGGGGGTACGCCCCGCCGGCCTCCGGCGGGGCGTACCCCCGTTCCATCCCCGGCCACCGCGCCGGTAGGAGAGGAGGAGAAGATGACCGACCTCCGGTCACCGGAGCCGGCAGTCGCGCACCGGCCCGCCGCTCCCGTCCCCACACCCACACCCAGTCGCTCCGGCCTCAACGCCGGGGTGCGGTTCGGTATCGACGGGGCCCTGCTGCCCGCCTCGGGCCTGCTGATCGCGTTCGCGGTGTGGTGGGTCACCGCCCGACTGGAACTGGTGCACCCCGCCGCGCTGCCCACCCCCGGCTCGGTGCTGTCGGCGTTCATCGACAAGCCGGACAAGATGCTCGAACACGCCGGCGCCACCCTGCTGGAGATCCTGATCGGCTTCGCGCTCTCCGCCGTGGCCGGGGTCCTGCTGGGGCTCTCGTTGGCCGCCTCGCGGACGGTTGAGCGGATGTTCACCCCGCTGCTCGTCGCGGTCAACGCGGTTCCGAAGATCACCTTCGGGCCGCTGCTGGTGGTGGCGCTCGGCTGGGGTCAGAAGCCGATCCTGACCATGGTCTTCCTGCTGTGCTTCTTCCCGATCGTGCTGTCCACGGCGACCGGCCTGACCACCACCCCGGCGGACCTCGCCGAGCTGGTCCGCTCCTGGAACGCGTCCTGGTGGCAGGCGTTCCGCAAGGTACGGTTCCCGGCAGCGCTGCCGCAGATCTTCGTCGGCCTGAAGGTGGCCATGCCGCTGGCCGCGATCGGCGCGGTGATCGGCGAGTTCCAGGCCGGGGAGAGCGGGCTCGGATACGTCGTCACCCAGTATGCCGGTATCGGCGACACCGCCACCGCGTGGGCGGCCATCATGCTTGTGGCGCTGATCAGCATCCTGCTCTACTCGGCGCTGGTCTTCCTGGAGCGGCTGGCCCTGCCGTGGGTCCGGGAGACCACCTCGACCAGGTGAGCCTGATCGGCCGACCAGGCTCACCTGGTCGGCCGATCAGGTGGCCGCCGTGACCGGCGCGGGCCCGGGCCCGACTACGCCGGTCACGGCGGACCGTTCGTCAGCTGGCGAGCCGCCAGCGGCCACCCCGGGCGACCAGGGTGGTCAGGGCCTGCGGCATCAGCCCGGAGTGGTTGTCCGGGGTCATCCGGATCGGGCCCGACAGGCCGTCCATCTGGGACGTCTCGAGCACGTCGCGCAGGCCGTCCCGACCGGCCCTGCCGGGCTCGCCGCCGGCCCGCAGCTCGGCGTCGGCGATGAGCTGCACGGCGTCCGCGGCGAACGAGGAGAAGCCGTTGTAGCCGCCGAACCGCGCCGTGTAGTTCTGGAACCACTGGCGGCGGGCCGCCTTGGCGGGGGTGGTGGCGATGACGTCGTCGATCACCATGGTCTGGGTGAAGATCAGGGTTGCCTTCTCGGCCGACTGGGCCGACGCACCGAGGAAGAGGTCCTCGGCGGCCATCGCGTCGAAGAAGAGCGCGCCCTTGAACTTGGCCTGCTGGGCGGCGGCGGCGGCGAGCCTCGCCTGCTCCGGCGGGGTCCACACGACCAGCGCCCCAGGCTTGCGGTCGACCAGCGCGCTGACCGGCTCGCTGACGTCGGTCTCGGTGGCCTTGATTTCCTGGTCACTGACCAGGCGGATGTCGGCCTTGGAGAACTCGCTGCGCAGGGCGGCGAGGCCCTCTTGGCCGTAGCTGTCCTCGCTGTTGAGCACCGCGGCCTTCTTGATGCGGAGGCGGCGCAGCTCACCGGTGAGGGCGGCGGCGCTGTCCAGCGCGTTCGGGGCCAGCTTGAACACGTACCGGCGGTCGGCCACCGGGCTGGCGATGGCGCTGGACGGGGCGAGCGCGATGGTCGGGAGCTTCTTCTCGTTGATCGTGCGGACGGCGCGGACGGCGCACTCGTTGCAGCCGCCCATGATGAGCGCGCTGACCCGAGAATCCTTGCTGAAGTCGTCCACGTTGCGCAGCGACTCGCCCGCGTCGGAGCGGTTGTCCTTCACCTTGAGTTCGATTTTCCGGGCGCCCAGGGCGCCCGAGGCGTTCAGCTGCTCGACCTTCAGTTCCAGAGCGCGCTGGTACGCCTTGCCGACAGGGGCCGCCGAGCCGGACAGCTCCAGGTCCACGGCGATCACGATGGGGCTCGTGTCCTGTTCCGCCGCGCCGAACTGGCAGCCGGTGAGCGTGGTGGCCAGGACGGCCGAGGCGAGCGCCGTGATGGTCACGGAGCGGATGGTGATCAACTCAGTCCTCCAGGTGCGGCGCGGGCGGCTGCCCGGTCACCGCCGCTTGTTCCGTCCTCAGTGGAGAAACGGGATTGGTCTGCCGTACGGTGTGCGCGAAGCCTGCAAAACCTTGCCAATGCCGGGCCCTGTGGTCAAGCGAGGATGCGTCGAAGCGTTTCGGGACGAGCGTCCCACATGCTGGGGTAACCCAATCTTTGCAAACGCTTACTTTGCATAAGCGCGTGACCACCTTGGAGTTACATGCCCTGATCAGGGGCTTGAGAAAATGAAGGTATTAGTTGACCGGATCACGCGATGAGTGCCGTGCGACCGTTTCCAACCTCACCGCGGCTTCCCAAACACGATCATCTCTGATGAAATCGCGGCCGTGCCGCGCGCGGCGCTGTCCGCTGCACCGGCCAAGGGTCGGCGGTTCAGGCGTGGAAGAAACGACGGAGGCGATGTCGTGAGCACCGGACCTACGACCCTGCCCGAGAGCGGCGAGTCGGACGAGCGGAGTCGGCGTCGTCGGCTGCCGCGCCTACGCGACGCCCGGATCCGCTCGAAGCTGGCGCTGATCCTGGTGGTGCCGGTCGCGGCGGTGATCGCGCTCGCCACCGTCCGGCTGATCTCAACCGGTGAGGGCGCTATCGAGGCGACCCGGTTGCGGTCGCTGACCGAGCTGTCGATCGACGTTTCCGCACTCACCCAGGACCTGCACAAGGAACGGATGGCCGCGGCCCGCTACCTGGCCACGCCGGGGCTGGGGCCCGACACGTACAACCTGCGGGTGCGCGGCACGGACGCCCGGATCGAGGAGTACAAGGCCGAGCGCGGGCGGATCGGCGACGTCCCGGCCGCGGTGCGGGACCGGCTCAAGGTCATCGAGGACCACCTGACGACGCTGAACAGCACCCGGCAGGAGGTCCTGGACCGCAAGCAGATGGTGGTGCCCGAGGCCACGCTGCGCTACGGGGTCATCCTCACCGACCTGGTCTCCTACGGGGACACGCTGGCCCAGCTGCCCGGTCAGGAGAGCCTGGCGGACACCCGCCGGGCGGTGGCCGCGTTCGCCCACGCCAAGGCGGCGGTCGCCGAGGAGGAGGCGGTCACCTTCACCGCGCTCACCGCCGGCAGCCTCGACGAGGAGCAGTTCTCCTCGTTCGTGGCCACCCTGACCAGCCAGCAGGAGGCACTGCTCTCCTTCTCGCTGGCCGCGGACCCGACCCAGCGGGCCCTCGTCGACAGCACGGTCTCCGGCGACGCGGTGACGCTCGCCGACCGGGTGGCCGCCGACCTGACCCGGTCGGTCGGGCAGGCCCCGCTGGTCTCCGCCGCCGACGCCACCGCCTCCATCGGCGCGGTCAACGACCTGATGCGGTGGGCCGAGATCCGGCTCCAGGACCGCCTGCTCGTCCAGACCGAGGAGGCTCGCTCCAACGTCATCCAACAGGCGATCATCGAAGCGGTGCTGGTGCTGCTGACCCTGATCGTCGCCGTCACGCTCGCCGTGGTGCTGGCCCGGTCGCTCAACCACTCGCTGCGCCGGCTGCGCGAGGGCGCCCTGTCGGTGGCCAACCACGACCTGCCCGACGCGGTCGCCCGGCTGCAGAACATCGGCAGCGTCGGCGACGGCGGCGTGGAAGAGATCGTCCGGCAGGTCCGCGACCCGATCAAGCTCAACAACCGTGACGAGGTCGGCCAGGTCGCGCTGGCGTTCAACGTCGTCCACCGGGAGGCGGTCCGGGTCGCCGCCGAGCAGGCCGCGCTGCGGACCAGCGTCTCGGCGATGTTCCTCAACCTGGCCCGACGCAGTCAGACCCTGGTCGACCGGATGATCGGCGAGCTGGACGCGATCGAGCGCGGCGAGGAGGACCCGAAGCGCCTCGCCCAGCTCTTCGAGCTCGACCACCTGGCCACCCGAATGCGCCGCAACGACGAGAACCTGCTGGTGCTCGCCGGTGCGGACTCGGCGGTGCCGCGCCGCGACGACGCCCTGCTGATCGACGTCCTGCGGGCCTCCCAGTCCGAGGTCGAGCAGTACAACCGCATCGAGTTCGGCACCGTCGACACCGACATCTCGGTGGCCGCGCACGCCGTCAACGACGTCGTCCGGCTGGTCGCCGAGCTGCTCGACAACGCCACCCGCTTCTCGCCGCCGAACACGGTGGTGGTCGCCGACGGCCGGCGGATCCGCGACTACGTGCTGATCCAGGTCGAGGACCGGGGCCTCGGGCTCACCGACGAGCAGCTCGACTCGCTCAACCACCGGCTCGCCGGTCCGTCCACGGTCGACGTGGCCGCGTTCCGGCTGATGGGTCTGGCCGTGGTGAGCCGCCTGGCGTCCCGGTACGGCATCCGGGTGGAGCTGCGGCGCAACGTGGAGGGCGGCACCGTCGCCCAGGTGACGCTGCCCAGCTCGACCGTGGTGCTGCCGTCGCTGCGCGGTCGCGAGCCGGCCCCGGCGCCGCTGACCCCGCCGCGCCAGCCCGCCCCGATCGAGCAGACGCCGCTCACCCCGATGGGCCTCGACTCGCCGCTCACCGGCGGCGGCCGCGCCGCCACGCTGACCGACCAGTGGCGGACCTCCGCCCCGACGCCCGCCCGTTGGCAGGTGCCCGGCGACTCCCGGGAGGCCGCGCCGGCGACTCCGTTCGGCGCGCCGGCCGTCACCCACCCGGTGGCTCCGGCCCTCGCGCCGGCGCCCCTGGGGCAGCCGCCCGCCCCGACCCAGCCGCCCGCCCCGACCCAGCCGGCGTTCACGCCCGGCGGCGGGTTCTCGGTGGGCAGCCCTACCGTGGCGTTCCCGACGATCGATCCGCTGCCTCGGCGGACACCTGGTGGGGAGGCCGCCCAGCCGGCCACCCCCGCCGCCTCGGCCCCACCCACGCCGGTGCTGCCCGGCGGTCCGGTCGCCGGGATGACGCCGACCGCTCCCGCGGTGCCGGCCGCCCCGGTGGTCGCCCGTCCGGCCCTGCCGGCCGAGGCGCCGATATTCCGGGAGATGGAGGCGGTCTGGTTCCGGTCGCACGGCGACGACGTGACCGCGATCTTCCAGCGGCCCAAGTTCGACGACGAGCCGCCGCCGGCCAAGGCTCCCGCCGCGCCCCGGCCACCGCTACCCACCCGGACGCCGGGGGCCACCCCCGCGGACGGTACGACCGCGGCGACCCCGCCGCCGGCGTACACCCCACCGGTGGCCCCGCCGATGGCCCCGCCCGCAGCACCGGCCGCGACCGGGCCGGGCGGGTCGGCGGCAGCCACCCCGCCGGCGACCGACCCCGAGGCCTGGCGGACGGCGGCCGACGACGGCTGGTCGCGGGCCAGCCGGGCGGCCGAACCGACCGCGTCCGGGACCACCCGCTCCGGTCTGCCGAAGCGGGTCCCGCAGGCGCAGCTCGTCCCCGGCGGGATCGAGCAGAAGAGCAGCAAGGACCGCAGCCGGCGCACCCCCGACGAAGTACGCGGCCTGCTGTCGGCATACCACCGCGGCGTGCAGCGCGGACGGACGGTCGGCGCGGACCAGAACAGCACCTCGACCAAGGAGACGAGCCGATGAACAGGCCAGCGGCCATGCAGGACATGGGTTGGCTGCTCACCAACTTCGCCGACAGCGTGGCGGGCATCGCCCACGTGGTGGCGGTTTCCGCGGACGGGCTGCTACTCGCCTCGTCGCGGGACCTCCCCACGGACCGGGCCGACCAGCTCGCGGCGATCACCTCCGGTGTGGTGAGCCTGACCGAGGGCGCGGCCCGCATGTTCAGCGCCGGCGGGGTGCTCCAGACAGTCATCGAGATGGACAGCGGCTACCTGTTCCTCATGTCGATCAGCGACGGCTCGTCGATGGCGGTGCTCGCCGCCCGTAGCTGCGACGTCGGCCAGGTCGGGTACGAGATGGCACTGCTGGTCGAACGGGTGGGCGCCGCACTGGTGCCGCTGCGTCGGGACGCGGTGCGCTCCTAGCACGCCTGGCCACACGGACGGACTGACCGGGTGTCGAGGGACGGCACCCGCCCGAGGAGGTGATCGCGGATGGACCAACGACGGGAAGACCCGCGCGGCGCGTTGGTGCGTCCGTACGCGGTCACCCGTGGCCGTACCGAGCCGCGGCAGGACATCGCGCTGGAGGCGGTGCTGACGGCCAGCCCCACGGCGGTCGCCGAGTCCCGGTTCGCCGGCCACGACAAGCACCGGATCGCCACGATCTGCGAGGGCCGACCCCAGTCGCTGGCCGAGGTCGCCGCGTACACCCGGATGCCGCTCGGCGTCGCCCGGGTGATCATCGCCGACATGGTGGCCGAGGGCCTGCTGACGCTACACACTGCCGCTCCGCCCGAAGGGTACGAGGAGCGGATGGAAATTCTTGGAAGGGTGCTAAGTGGACTTCGCAGGCTATGACCCCGCCGGGGCACGCCGCAACCGCGGGATCACCTCCGCGAAGATCGTGGTTGCGGGCGGCTTCGGCGTGGGCAAGACGACCCTGGTCGGCGCGGTCTCGGAGATCACTCCGCTGACCACCGAGGCGGTGATGACCGCCGCCGGCGTCGGGATCGACGACCCGTCGAAGGTGCCGGGGAAGCAGACCACCACGGTCGCCATGGACTTCGGCCGAATCACCATGGCCGAGGACCTGATCCTCTATCTCTTCGGCACACCCGGGCAGACCCGGTTCTGGTTCATGTGGGACGAGATCATCAAAGGCGCGGTGGGCGCGGCGGTGCTGGTCGACACCCGCCGGATCACCGACGCGTTCGCCCCGCTGGACTACTTCGAGAACCGCCGCCTGCCTTACGTGGTGGCGTTGAACCGGTTCGACAACGCGCCCCAGTACGAGCTGGAGGAGGTCCGCGAGGCCCTCGCCATCTCGCCCCACGTGCCGTTGATAATGACCGACGCCCGGCACCGGGACTCGGTGAAGCAGGTACTGGTCACGGTCGTCGAGCACGCGATGCTGCGACTCCAGGCCGAGCACGGCCGCGGTTACCCGACCCCGGTCGGCTGACGTACACCGGCGGTGGCCCGGGGTCGTCAGGGCCGCCGCCGACGCGGTCGTCCACGGCCCGGCCGCCGACCACCCCGGTCACCGGCGACGGGGGTCAGTCCACCCGGAGCCGGTAGCCGCGCTTGATCACCGTCTGCACCACCCGGGGGGCGCGCAGGCCGGCCCGGAGGCGGGCCACCGCCATCTCCACCGCGTGCTCGTCCGCGCCGCGCGGCAGCGTCCGCAGCAGGGTGGTACGGGAGAGCACCCGCCCGGGTGACGTGGCCAGCGCCCGCAGCACCGCCATCGGGGCGGGGGCCAGCGGACGCAGCTCCTCGTCGATCACAGCCGCGTGCCCCCGCAGGGTCAGCAGGTGCCCGGCCGCCCTGATGGTGACCGTGCGCCGGGGCAACTCGTCCACGATCGTCCGCATCAGCGCGCCGAGCCGCGCCTGGGTCGGAACGGTGACCGGCACCCCGCGGCGGGCCAGCGGCTCGGCGGTGACCGGGCCGACGCAACTGGCCAGCACGTGGCCCCGCAGCGCCTCCAGCACCGTCTCGGTGCGGTCCCCGGCGGCCTGCAGCAGCGCCTCGACGGCCGGGGCGGAGGTGAAGGTGACCGCGTCGACCAGCCGCCCGGCGACCAGGTCGATCAGCCGGTGCAGCGGCGCCGGGTCGGTCGGCGGCGCCCATCGGTAGACCGGCACCTCGACGACCGCCGCACCGGCCTCCCTCAGCGCGGTGGTGTACTCGGGCTGCCGGTCACCGTGCAACTGCATGGCGACCACCTGGCCGGCCACCCCGCGCCGGACCAGGTGCTCGACGACCTCCTCACAGCTCTCCGAGTCGGGTGACCACCGGTCGCGCAGGCCGGCGGCGCGGATCGCCCCCCGCGCCTCCGGCCCCCGGGCCACCACGTACGCCCGCGACAGCGCGCCACGCAGCGGCTCGTTCAGCCCCCAGCCCTCGGCCGCCTCCAGCCAGCCGCGCATCCCGATGCCGGTGTCGGCCACCAGCACGTCCGGCGGGCGGTCCAGGCAGGCGCGGGTCGCCTCGCGCAGTTCGGTGTCGTCGGCCAGCGGCACGATCCGCAGAGCCGGCGCGACCACCACCCGGGCCCCGCGCCGTTGCAGCAGCGCGGCCAGCTCGTCGCGTCGGCGGTCGGCGGTCACCCCGACGGTGAAGCCGGCCAGTTCGTGGGGCATCACCCCGCCCGTCTCAGCCGTGCCTCGGCCAGGCCCACGCCGCAGAGCTCATCGGCGTACCCCCGGAAGGCCGAGCGTGGCCGGCTGCCGGCGGCGGGCCGGCCGGCCACTCGTCGCCGGATGGCGCGGACCCGACCGACGAGGACCGGCCTGCCGTACCGGAGGAGGTAGTACGGGCAGTGCCCCGCCGCCTCCCGGGGGTGCCACCCCGGTCGAGTCGCCGTCCGTGCACCGTCTGTCATGTCGGAAAAGCGTGCCGCCGGGCAGTTTCGGCCTCGGGTCCCGCTTGTTTCGGCCCTGTCAAGAGCGCCCCACACGACGGGGTCGACCCCAACCCCGAGCCCTGACAACGGCGAACCGGCAGTCCCGGCCCGCGCTGTTTCCGGGAAACAGTGGCCTCCTCACGCTCCGAGGCCACTGCTTCCCGGAAACAGCGGGCGCTCAGACGCGCGGGGGTTTGGGTGGTTCGGCGGTGGGCGTCAGGTGGGATGACCGGTGGTCATACCGCAGGTAGTTTGGGTGGCATGACTGCCAAGGTGACGTTGTCGTTCTCCGACGAGACGATCGAGGAGGCGCGCCGGTTCGCCAAGCGGGAGGGGCTGTCGCTCTCCGCCTGGATGGACCAGGCGGCCCGGGAGAAGGCGCTGCGCGAGGTCTTCACCGCGCACGCCGCCGCCGTCGCCCGCGCCGGACTGGACCTGGAGACGGCCGCCCTGGCCGACGCCCGCGAGGTGGAGATGGTCGACGACGCGATGTTCGGCGGGCGTCCGCGTGCTGCGTAGGGGAGAGGTCTGGCGCATCGAGGGCGCCCGGGAGCGGCTCGGTCTGGTGATCAGTTCCGACGTCTACAACTCCACCGACGTGCCGATCGTGATCGTGGCCGAGGTGGTCGAGACGGTACTGCTGCGCGACTCCCCGCTGGCCGTGCCGATGGGCGGGTACGTGGTGATGCCCGACCGGCTCTCCTCGCCGATGAAGAAGTGGTTCACCGAGTGCGTGGAGGTGGCCGACACCGACACGATGCTCCGGGTCGGGCGTGCGCTGCGCATCCTCCAGGAACTCTGACCGGGACTCCGCAGCCGCAGGAAATCCGCCGGCTGGGTCCCCCGACGTGTGACCTAGATCATGATGGTGACGCGGGGCGGGCGGGAACGCCCCCCGTTTTGACCTGCGGAGGTGCTCCCGGGTATCGTTGCCTGCTGTTGTACGACATCCAGAGGCGTGCCGCATCAGGTACGCTTGGTCGTTCGTGCGCGCCTGGTCAACTCGGCGCGCGACCCCAGACCGACGACGAGACAAGGTAGACCTGTGCGTACGTACAGCCCGAAGCCGGGTGAGATCGAGCGTCAGTGGCACGTCATCGACGCCTCTGATGTCGTGCTGGGCCGCCTGGCGACCCATGCCGCCACGCTTCTGCGTGGTAAGCACAAGCCGACTTTCGCGCCGCACGTCGACACGGGCGACTTCGTCGTCGTCGTGAACGCGGGCAAGGTCGCGCTGACCGGCAACAAGCGTCAGACCAAGGTTGCCTACCGCCACTCCGGTTACCCGGGTGGTCTGAAGCAGGTCGGCTACGAGGAGCTGCTCAGCAAGCGTCCCGAGCGGGCCGTCGAGCTGGCCGTGAAGGGGATGCTCCCGCACAACAAGCTCGGCCGTCAGCTGATCAAGAAGCTGAAGGTCTACGCCGGTGCCGAGCACCCGCACGGCGCGCAGCAGCCGGCGCCGTTCGAGATCAAGCAGATCGCGCAGTGAGCGCGGGCGAAGGAAGCAGCATGACCGACATCACCGAGACCGAGGTCGCCCCCGAGGCCACCGAGGCGCCGGCGCCCGTCGCCCGCGCGCCTCGTGGCGACCGGCCGATCCAGACCGTCGGCCGCCGCAAGGAGGCCATCGTCCGGGTGCGCATCGTCCCGGGCAGCGGCAAGATCACCTGCAACGGCCGCGACCTCGAGGCCTACTTCCCGAGCAAGGTGCACCAGCAGCTCATCAAGGACCCGCTGGTCACCGCAGAGAAGCCCGAGGCGTTCGACGTCATCGCCAACCTGCGCGGCGGCGGCACCACCGGCCAGGCCGGTGCGCTGCGGCTCGCCATCGCCCGGGCGCTGATCATCAACGAGCCGGAGGACCGCCCGGCCCTGAAGAAGGCCGGCTTCCTGACCCGTGACGCCCGGGTCAAGGAGAGCAAGAAGTACGGCCTCAAGAAGGCCCGTAAGGCTCCGCAGTACTCGAAGCGCTGATCTTCAGCGGCACGTTGTACTTCTGACGGACGGCCGGGTCCGCCTCCCCCCGACGGGAGGCGGCCCGGCCGTTTCGCTTTCCTGTTGTGCACCATTTCCTCGGAGGTTGGCGGGTATGGGCCGGTTGTTCGGCACGGACGGCATACGCGGGCGGGCGAACGCGGATCTCACTCCCGAGCTGGCGCTCGCGGTGGCGGTCGCCGCGGCCCACACACTCGCCGAGACGGACCGGAGCCATCCGCCGTTGGCGGTGGTCGGCCGGGACACCCGGGCCAGCGGCGAGATGTTGGAGGCCGCCGTGGTGGCCGGGCTCACCAGTGCCGGCGCCAACGTGGTCCGGGTCGGCGTGCTGCCCACCCCGGCCGTGGCGTTCCTCACCGCCGAGGTCAAGGCCGACCTGGGCGTGATGCTGTCGGCGTCGCACAACCCGATGCCGGACAACGGCATCAAGCTGTTCGCCGCCGGCGGGCACAAGCTGCCCGACGAGATCGAGGAGCGGATCGAGGCGGCCGTCGAGGCGAACGCGGTCACCGCGTGGGACCGGCCGACCGGCGCCGGGGTGGGGCGGGTGCACGACCTGCTCGACGGCGCCGACCACTACGTCCAGCACCTGGCCGGCACCGTGCCGCACCGGCTCGACGGGCTCAAGGTCGTGGTCGACTGCGCCAACGGCGCCGCGGCCGACGTCGCGCCCGTGGCGTACCGGGAGGCCGGGGCCGAGGTCGTCGCCATCCACGCCGAGCCGGACGGCCTCAACATCAACGACGACTGCGGTTCCAACCACATCGACGGGCTGCGCGAGGCCGTGGTCGAGCACGGCGCGCACCTGGGCATCGCCCACGACGGCGACGCCGACCGGTGCGTCGCGGTCACCGCCGACGGGGTCGAGGTCGACGGCGACCAGGTGATGGCGATCATCGCCCTGGCGATGCGGGACGCCGGCACGCTCACCGACGACACCCTGGTCGCCACCGTGATGAGCAACCTCGGCCTGCGGCTGGCCATGTCCGCGCAGGGCATCCGGCTGATCGAGACCAAGGTCGGCGACCGGTACGTCCTGGAGGAGCTGCGCGCCTCCGACCTTGCCCTCGGCGGCGAGCAGAGCGGGCACATCGTCATGCCGGCCTACGCCACCACCGGCGACGGCGTGCTCACCGGGCTGCACCTGATGGCCCGGATGGCAGCCACCGGGAAGTCCCTCGCGGAGCTGGCCGCCGTGGTGACCAAGCTGCCGCAGGTGCTGATCAACGTGCCGGTCGGGGACCGTTCGGTGGGTGCCGCCGCGCCGGCCGTCCGGGCCGAGGTGGAGCGGGCAGAGGCGGAGCTGGGCGAGACCGGTCGGGTGCTGCTGCGCCCCTCGGGCACCGAGCCCCTGGTGCGGGTCATGGTCGAGGCCGCCACCGAGCAGACCGCCCGCGAGGTCGCCGAGCGCATCGCCGAGCGGGTCCGCACCGCCAGCCCCACCGTTTGACCCGAGCCGGCCCTTGGGGGCCGGCGAACCTCACAGGCGCAGGCGGGCGACCCGGTCGTAGGTGTCGGCCGGGTCCTCGCCGCCGGTGAGGTCCACGTCCTCGACGACCCGTCCGTCGCCGAGCCGGATCAGCCGGTCGCACCGGGCGGCGATGGCGCGCTCGTGGGTGGCCAGCAGGATCGTCATCCCGTGCCGGTCGCGCAGGTTCAGGAGCAGGTCGAGGATCTGCCCGCCGGTGGTCGAGTCGAGGTTCCCGGTCGGCTCGTCGGCGAGCAGCAGCCGGGGTTCACCCATCAACGCCCGGGCGATGGCGACCCGCTGCTGCTGGCCGCCGGAGAGCTGTGCCGGCAGCGACCGCTCCCGGCCGGCCAGGCCGACCGCGTCGAGCAGTTCCCGGGCGCGGGTCACCTGGTCGGACCGGCCGCGCCGGGGCAGCACCGGGGCGATCACGTTGTCCAGCACGGTCAGCGCCGGCAGCAGGTGGTAGCGCTGGAAGACGAAGCCGACCCGCTGTCGGTACCGGGCGAGGGCTGCCCGCCGCAGACCGGTGATCTCCACGTCGTCGACCGTCACGGTGCCGCTGTCGGCCTGCTCGATCGCCCCGATGAGGTGCAGCAGCGTCGACTTGCCGGAGCCACTCGGTCCGGTCAGCGCCACCACCGACCCGGCGGCGATCTCCAGCGACACCCCGTCGACGGCGGTGAGTCGTTCGGTGCCGGCGCGGAACTGCCGGAGCAGCTCGGCCGTCCGGACGGTGCTGCCCGTGGTCGCGTCCATCGTCACTCCTCTGCGAGTAGTCGTGCGGTCGGGAGGCGGCGCAGCAGCGCGGCGGGGACCAGCGCCGCCGCGCAGGTGATCAGCACCCCGGCGGCGGCGACCACGGCGGCCACCAGCACCAGCGCCGCCGGCAGGTCGCCCACCAGCCAGGCCGCCCCGCCCAGGCCGAGCGCCGCCCCGGCGAGGGCGCCGAGCGCGCCGAGGAGGAACCCCTCGTACCCGATGAGGCGGGTCAGCGCGGCGTCGGTCCAGCCGACCGCCCGCAGCGTGGCCAGCTCGGCGGCCCGGTCCCGGATGTTCAGGTAGAGCACGTCGGCGACCGCGGCGGCACCGAGCAGCACCGTCGCGACGGCAGCCAACCTGTCCGCGTCGCGCACGCTCAACGACACCGCGTCGCCCAGCAGGTTGCCGACGATGGCGCCGCGGAACGCGTACCCGGCGGCGGCGACCAGGGTCAGCGCGGCCACCCCGATGGCCAGCGCGCCGGAGCCGAGCAGGGTGCGGCCGGGGGTGCGGGCCAGGTTGGCCAGGGCCAGGCCGGCCAGGGTGCGTGGCCGGCGTACCCAGCGGGCCGTCGCCACCGGCGGTCGCAGCGCGGCGGCCGGGTGGGCGCGCGCGGCCCGCAGCGCCGGCGTCAGGCCCGCGACCAGCGCCAGCAGCAGGGCCACCGGTACGGCCAGCAGCGCCCGCCGCCATCCCACGTCGATGCCGAGCGCGGCCCCGAGCGGGACCGTCAGCCCCAGCGCGAGCAGCCCGGCGGCCAGCCCGAGCGCGCCGACCTCGCCGAGGATCAGCGCGCCGATCCGCCGGGCCGGCCAGCCCAGGCAGGCGAGCACCGCCAGCTCGGACCGGCGGTCCCGGACGGCGGCGGTGACCGCGTTGCCGAGGAAGAGCGCGCAGACGACCAGCACCAGCACGAAGAGCGCGACGCTCTTGCGGTCCACCGCCTTCGTGATCACCGAGGCGACCCCGAGGGCCGACCAGTTCTCGGTCAGCCGCAGCGCCGGCCGGCCGAACGACCCGGCGGGCAGCTCCACGGCCTGCGGGGCGGGGGACGAGCCGAGCGTGATGTCGACGTCGAGCCCGGTGACCTGGGCGATCCGCTCGGCGACCAGCCGGACCTGTTCGGCGGCGCGCTCGTTGTAGCCATCCACCTCGGCGACCCGGACCCGGATCGCACTGATCGGGGCGGTGAGCTGCGGACTGCCGCCACCGGCCAGCAGCTTCGGTACGGCGGCCAGGCTGGTCAGCAGCAGCGGCGGGGCGGAGAGGTGGCCGGCCGGGTTGCCGCCCGGCTCCAGCGGACGGCCGCCCAGGGCGTCCCGACTGCGGGCGTCCGCGCCCTGCGCCGACGGTGGCTCGTACGTCTCCAGCGGCACCCGCCCGAGGTCGCTGAAGCCGGTCAGTTTCTCCGGGTCGAAGACCCCCACGGCCCGCCAGCTCCGGAACACCAGGTTGCGTGGATCCCCCTTCTTCAGCGGGAGCTTGCGCAGCGACCGTGCTCCGGTGTCGTCGGTCAGCCAGGGACGCGGGTAGGGGTTGAACGTGATCTGGTCGCCGTACACCTCCGGATCGGCCGCCGGGAGCGCGCCGACCTGCAGCGTGCCGTCGGGCAGCCGGTCGTACCGCGTGGGCCCGGCCTGGACCATCGCCTGGAGCTGGCCGAAGCAGCAGCCGTGCGGGGAGATGCCCGCGGAGATCCGGGTGCGCCAGCTGGCGGACACGTCGTGGCGGGCGTCGCCGGCGGGGAGCTCGGGGCCTCGCCGCAGGGCCCGCTCCAACTCGGCGAGTTCGACGCCGGCCGGGCGGGCCGCGGGCAGCCGGGTGAAGCTGGCGCGCAGTTCCTCGTCGACGAAGGGGCTGCTGGTCGCGAGCACCGGGACGGAGAGCATCTCGTCCGAGTCGATGTGCTTGACGGCCACCGTGTCGTCCGGGCCCAGCGCCCGCCCGTCGACCACTGTCCCGCCGAGGCCCACGAGGCGGTCCTCGGCGGCCGGGTCCACGGCGGCGAGCAGGAGCGGCACCGTCAGGCTGACCGCGATCCGCAGTCGGTCCGAGGTGGACGAGGGGCCCGACCCCGCGTCGGCGAAGACGCCGCCGCCGGCCTCGAACCGGCCGTCGGGGAGCATCCGTACGGCCACCAGCGACCACTCCTCGCGCTCGGAGTACGCGCCCGGGCTGCCCCGGGCTGACCGGGGGTCGCAGACGGCCCGGGTGCGGCCGTCGGGCAGCACCTCGCGGGGCTCGGCCTCCCCGCACGGGGCCCACGGATAGCTGCGCCCGTCGGTGTACAGAGTGGCGTCTCTGGCCTGGGGCACGTCGGTGCGGGGGTAGATCAGCGGGTGGGTGGTGACGTACACGTAGCGGGCCCGGCCCGGCGCTCCGGAGAGCCCGCGCTCGGCGACGAACCGGGGATCGACGCGGATGACCTGCCGGTCGAGCGACCGGTCCACCGCCCCGGTGAGGTCCAGCGGGGTCGGCACCGGGGCGGTGGAGTAGCCGAGCATGGCGATGGGGGCGGCGACGTCCACCCCGGCGACCGCCTTCACCTGGTCGTACTGTGCGGTGGTGATGCCGCCGAAGAGGCCGGAGAGGTAGTTGGGCTGGACCAGCCGGCGTTCGGCCTCCAGCGGGGTGCGCGCGCCCTTCGGGCGGACCAGGATGTCGTAGGCGACGTCGGTGCCCCGCTCGACGGTGCCGGTGACGTCGAGCCGGGAGGTGGTGGTGGCACCGGTCAGGACGACGAAGCCGGTGGTCGCCACCAGCACGCCGGCCAACAGTGCCACCGACCGTCCCGCACGGCCGCGTAGCTGACTCCAGATGAAGTTGAACATGTCGCGCCTCCCCGTGTGCTGCTGCACACTCTGCGGGATACATTGTGACAATGCAAGGCCGGATCCGGAACGGTACCGACCGGGCGGAGCGGAACGGAACGGAACGGAGGAGACGGTGGCGATCCAGCACGCGGTCCTGGCCCTGCTCGCCCGAGGGCCCAGCTACGGCTACCAACTGAAGGGCGCGTTCGAGGAGGCGGTGGGCCCGCAATGGGGGCCGCTGAACATCGGGCACCTCTACCAGATCCTCGATCGGCTCTCCCGCGACGGCCTGGTCGTCGCCGAGCGGCAGGCCCAGCCGGTCAAACCCGACCGGGTGGTCTACGAGATCAGCCCCGACGGCCGCGCCGTGCTGCAGGGATGGCTCAACGAGCCCAGTCCGCGCAGCGGCGGATTCCGGGACGACTTCTTCCTCAAGGTCACCGCGGCGGCCCGCTCCGGCGAGTCGGACACGGTGCGGACGGTGCTCGGCAACCAGCGTGGGCACCTCATGCGCGAGCTGCACAACCTCGACGGGCTCCGCCGCCGGGCCGACGACCCGGTGGTGGCCCTGCTGCTCTCCGCCGCCAGCCGGCACGTCGAGGCCGATCTCGCGTTCGTCGACGACGCCGAGACGGCGCTGCTCGCCGACGGTGGCGCGCTGCTCGCCACGCTCGCGGGAAGCCCTCCGGGGCTCGACGGGAGCGGTTCAGGGGCGGCGCCGCCCGTGTCGGGTCCCACCTCGACCCGCGCGGCCGGCTGACGCCGCGCCGCCGGTCCGCCACAGCGCCTTGGGTACCGGCAAGCTGAGACCTGGAAGGAAATTGCCCCTCCGGAGGCCGCATTCTTCCCAATATCTCGCGCCCGGCCGGTGGGGGCGTCAGGCCGGCTGGTGGGGCGTCAGGTCGCCGCCAGCCGGCGGAGGAAGCGGCCACCCAGGTCGGCGACCTGGGCGGCGTCGAGGTCGAGGGCCGGGGCCGCCACGGTGACCTCGGCCATCGCCAGGTCCGGGACCTCGGTGTCCTGCCAGCCGCCGACGAACCACGCCCCCTCCTCCTCGGCGAGGGCGAGGTTGGCCGCGTTGAGCCGGTCCGCCGGGTGCGGCAGCCAGAGCCGGAACTGGTGGGTGTGCGGGGGCGTCGGATACACCCGGGCGCCGGGCAACCCGGCCAGGGCGGCGGCCACCGCTGTCGCGTGTGCCACGTACCCGGGCAGACGGGGGAGCTCCCGGTCCAGCCCGACCAGCGCGGCCCCCGCCGCCGGCCACTGCTGGAACAGGGTGCCCCCGTACCGGTGCCGCCACTCCCGGGCGTACCGCGCCAGCCCGGCGTCCCCGGCGAGAGCCGCCCCGGAGATGCCCTCGATGGACTTGTAGAACGAGACGTACGTGCTGTCGGCGAGGGCGGCGACCGTGGCCGGCGGGTGCCCCAGGTGGGGGGTCGTCTCCCACAGCCGGGCGCCGTCGAGGTGCACCCGGGCTCCGGCGTCCCGGGCCGCGCCGACCACCTCGACCAACTCGTCCCAGGTGGGCAGCACGAAGCCCGCGTCGCGCAGCGGCAGCTCCAGCAGCAGGGTGCCGATCGGCTCGGCGAGCTCCGCCACCTCCGCGGCGGTCGGGTTTCGCGGCGCGGTCGTGGTGCGCACCGCCCGCAGCCCGCCGAGCACCGCGTACGCGTCCCGCTCGTGCAGCACGAGGTGGCTGAGCGGGTGCAGGCCGACGGCGGTGCTGCCGGTCAGCTCCGCGCCGTACCGGACGGCGACCTGCTGGGCCATCGTGCCGGTGGGGAAGAAGACGGCAGCCTCCGTGCCGAGCAGCTCGGCGACCCGCAGCTCCAGGGCCTCGACCGGGCCGCCCTCGCCGTAGAAGTCGGGCAGGGCGTCCGGGGCGAGCGTGGCCCGTACGGCGTCGAGATGCTCGGCCATCGACACCGGCCGGACGCCGGAGAGAATCCGGTCGCAGCCGCGCATGGCCGCCATCCGGCGGACCCGGTCGGCGTAGGCGCCGCTCACCCGGCGACCCCCATCCCACGCAGCCGGGCCACCGCCTCGGTGAGTACCTCGGGACGCTTGCAGAAGGCGAACCGGACCAGCCGCCGGCCCGCCTCGGCGTCGTCGTAGAACACCTGGGTCGGCACGGCGACCACCCCGCAGCGCTCCGGGAGCGACCGGCAGAACTCGATCCCGTCCCGCCCGCCCAATCCGGTGACGTCGGCGGTGACGAAGTACGTCCCCTCCGGGGTGAGCACGTCGAAGCCTGCGTCGGTCAGCCCGGCGACGAGTTGGTCCCGCCGGGCCCGCATGCCGGTCGCGAAGTCGGCGAAGTACGCGTCCGGCAGGGCGAGGGCCACCGCCACCGCCGGCTGCAACGGGGCGGCGTTGACGAAGGTGAGGAACTGCTTGACCCGCAGCACCGCCGACACCAGCGGGGCGGGGCCGCTGACCCAGCCGACCTTCCAGCCCGTGCAGGAGAACGTCTTGCCGGCCGAGGAGATCCGCAGGGTGCGTTCGCGCATCCCGGGCAGGGTGGCCAGCGGCACGTGGGGCGCGGCGGCGTCGGCGAAGACCAGGTGCTCGTACACCTCGTCGGTCACCGCGTACACGTCGTGTTCGCGGCACAGCGCGGCCACCAGGTCCAGCTCGTCGGGGGTGAAGACCTTGCCGGTCGGGTTGTGCGGCGAGTTCAGCAGCACCAGCCGGGTCCGGGGCCCGAACGCGGCGCGCAGGGCGTCCGGGTCGAAGGCGTACCGGCCGTCCGGTCCCGGGCGCAGGGTCACCGGCCGCCGCACCGCCCCGGCGAGGGCGATCGAGGCCGCGTACGAGTCGTAGTACGGCTCGAAGCAGACCACCTCGTCGCCCGGCTCGCAGAGGGCGAGGATGCTCGCGGCGATCGCCTCGGTCGCCCCGGCGGTGATCACGATCTCGCCGTCCGGGTCGTACTCCAGGCCCCAGAACCGGCGCTGGTGGTCGGCTACGGCGGTGCGCAGCGCGGGGATGCCGGGACCGGGCGGGTACTGGTTCTGCCCGCCGCGCAGCGCATCGGCGGCGGCGGCGAGCATCTCCGGCGGGCCGTCGGTGTCCGGGAAGCCCTGGCCCAGGTTGACCGCGCCGGTGCGCACGGCCAGGGCGGACATCTCGGCGAAGATCGTCGTCCCGAAGGGGCGCATCCGGGCAACCAGCGGGTCGACATCGGTGGGCGTCGTCACCCGGGTCAGCCTACGGGCCGGGGTTCGGCCACGCCCACCTCAGCCGGTCGAGCAGGTGGTGCGCCAGACTGCCGTGGTCGTGTCGGTCACCGGCCGGCCGGCCCCGGTGACCGACAGCCGGCAGGTGAGCGGTTCGCTCTCGTCGTAGGGCCGGGTGGCCTCCACCATGACCCGGCTCTGCCCGTTGGTCCTGATGGTGGTCCGCCAGGGCAGTTTCGCGCCGTCGACATGGATCAGGTCGCTGTCGGCGTCGAAGTACGCAACGTCGGCCCGGCCGCTCCCGGTTACCTCGTAGACCACCGTCACTGGCGCCGGGCCGGCGGTCGGCCGGGTCACCGGCTTCTTGGACGGGTCGGCGGGGAAGGTGGGCGGGTCGGCGGGGAAGGTGGGCGGGTCGGCGGGCTCGGTCCCGTCCGTGTCGTACCAGGGGTCACTCGCCGTCGTCCGGTCGTCCGGTTCGCCGGCGACGAACCCGAACAGGCCGATGCAGCAGCACAGCCCGAGCACCAGGACGACCACCAGCCCGACCACGAGTGCGATCACCTTGGCGTCGCCGCCGCCCGGGCGGGTGGGCGGCCGCCCCGGATATGCGAACGGCGGTGGATAGCCGGCCGGGGGCCAGCCGACCTGCGCGGGGTGTCCCTCGGCGGGCCAGCCGGGCTGCCCGGGGGGCCACCCCGACGGAACGTGCCCTGACCAGGGCTGCCCGCCGGGCAGAGACCCGTCCGCCGCCGGCGCTCCCGGGGTGGTGGCGGGCGGGGGTCCGGCGTCGCTCGCCGCGGACCCGAACTGCTCCCGGCCGCCCGTCGGTGGGGCCCACGGCTCCGGCGCCGCCCATGCCTGCGGTGGGGCGAGCGGGTCGAGGGACGCCCACGGTGCGGCGTCCGGGCTCGGGGACGCCGCGGCGCCCGCCGAGGTCGGGAGGCCCGGCGCCGACGAGGGCGCCTGGTCCGGCGCGGGCGTCGGGGGGCCGGTGGGGTCGGTGCCGGGGGAGTGGCTCGGCTCGGGGATCGACGACGCCTCGGACATCGGACAGCTCCGGAAAAGGGGCGCGGGCGTGGCCGCGGCGGGGCGGGGTACGCCGGGGACCGTTGCCACGACCGGCCCCCGCGAGGGGCCCTCAATGTACGCGTCCGGTGCACCCGGCGGGCCCCCTGCCGGTGGCGCCGTCCGGGCGGAACCGGGGGCCCCAGAGGCGGGGAAGTTCGTCCCCCCGACCGCCAAGCCTCACCAGTTCGCTCAAATTCGGTGCTTGTTTACCCGTCTTCCGAGCACGCACGTTGAGCGAAACTGGGTTACGCTGCGGATCATGTGTGGAATCGTGGGTTACGCCGGTGCGCGCCCGGCGCTCGGTATCGTGCTCGACGGCTTGCGCCGCCTGGAGTACCGCGGCTACGACTCGGCCGGCGTAGCCATCGTGTGCGATGGCGAGCTGCTGACCGAGAAGAAGGCGGGCAAGCTGGCCAACCTCGAGAAGATGCTGGCCGAGCGCGCCGCCGTCGACCCCGAGGGCTGCGCCGCCAGCCCGATCGGCATCGGCGACGGCACCACCGGCATCGGCCACACCCGCTGGGCCACCCACGGCGGCCCCACCGACCGCAACGCCCACCCGCACGTCGCCCCCGACGGCCGGGTCGCCGTGATCCACAACGGCATCATCGAGAACTTCGCCAAGCTCCGCACCGAACTGGAGGACGCCGGCGTCCAGTTCAGCAGCGACACCGACACCGAGTGCGCCGCCCACCTGCTCTCCGCCGCGCTGGCCGAGCTGCGCGCCGCCGGCGAGCCGGACGGACCGGGGCTGCTCGCCGCCGCGATGCGCGCGGTCTGCCAGCGACTCGAAGGGGCGTTCACGCTGCTGGCCGTCGATGCCGCCGTGCCCGGCGCGGTGGTCGGTGCCCGGCGCAACTCCCCCCTGGTGGTGGGCCGGGGTGACGGGGAGAACTACCTCGCCAGCGACGTCGCCGCGTTCATCGAGCACACCCGCGACGCGATCGAGCTGGGCCAGGACCAGATCGTCCTGATCACCCCCGACGCCGTCGAGATCACCGACTTCGCCGGCCGTCCGGCGAGCGGCAAGGACTTCCATGTCGACTGGGACTCCTCGGCCGCCGAGAAGGGCGGCTACGACTGGTTCATGCTCAAGGAGATCGAGGAGCAGCCGCAGGCCGTCGCCGACACCCTGCTCGGCCGGCTCACCGGGAGCGGCGAGATCATGCTCGACGAGGTCCGCCTCAGCGACCAGGACCTGCGCGACGTGGACAAGATATTCATCGTCGCCTGCGGGACCGCCTACCACTCCGGCCTGGTCGCCAAGTACGCCATCGAGCACTGGACCCGGATTCCCTGCGAGGTGGAACTCGCCAGCGAGTTCCGCTACCGCGACCCGGTCCTCGACCGGTCCACGCTGATCGTGGTGATCTCGCAGTCCGGCGAGACCATGGACACCCTGATGGCGCTGCGGCACGCCAAGGAGCAGAAGGCCCGGGTGCTGGCCATCTGCAACACCAACGGCTCGACCATCCCGCGCGAGTCCGACGCCGTCCTCTACACCCACGGCGGGCCGGAGATCGCCGTCGCCTCCACCAAGGCGTTCCTCACCCAGCTCGTGGCCTGTTACCTGATCGGGCTGCACCTGGCCCAGGTGCGCGGGATCAAGTTCGCCGACGAGGTGGCCGCGGTGGTGGACCAGCTCCACCAGATGCCCGCCAAGCTGCGCGAGCTGCTGGACCGGATCGACCCGGTGCGCGAGCTGGCCCGGGAGATCCGCAACGAGCCCACGGTGCTCTTCATCGGCCGGCACGTCGGCTACCCGGTGGCCCTGGAGGGCGCGCTCAAGCTCAAGGAGTTGGCGTACATGCACGCCGAGGGGTTCGCCGCCGGAGAGCTCAAGCACGGCCCGATCGCCCTGATCGACCAGGGCACCCCGGTGATCTGCATCGTGCCGTCGCCGGTCGGCCGGGGCATGCTGCACGACAAGGTCGTCTCCAACATCCAGGAGGTCCGGGCCCGGGGCGCCCGGACGATCGTGATCGCCGAGGAGGGCGACGAGGCCGTGGTGCGCTACGCCGACCACCTGATCCGCGTGCCGCGCACGCCGACGCTGCTCGCCCCGCTGGTGACCACCGTGCCGTTGCAGGTGCTCGCGGCGGAGATCGCCGCGGCCCGGGGGCACGACGTCGACCAGCCCCGCAACCTGGCCAAGTCCGTCACCGTCGAGTAGCCGCCCGCCGGAACCGGCCCCCTCCGCCCGCCGGCGGCAGGGGGCCGCTGCGGCTTCCGGGGCACCCGTCGGCACGTCACCGGCCCAGGACGACGCGGGCCATGCCGTCCAGGGCGGGATTGCCCTGGTCCCAGTAGCCGGTGTGGCCGTACCGGCCGCTGGGGAAGGTGCGACCGCCGAAGCCCGGGTCGGCCGGGTCGTGCCCGAACCACAGCGCGTGGTCCTCCCGGGCGGTCAGCACCGCCGCCAGCGGGCTGAGCCCGCGCAGCACGCGGCGGGGCAGCTCGTCGGGGGCAGGGGCGAGCCGGATCGCGTCGTCCGGCGCGGTGCTCGCCCAGACGTCGCCCGAGGACAGGCGCAGCCCGTCGGCCCGGTCCACGCCTACCCCGGGGGAGCCCACGAACACCAGCGCGTCGGCGGCGAGACCGTGGTCCCGGGCGGCGGTGCCCACGACCAGCGAGCCGTAGCTGTGCCCGAGCACCGTCTGCCGGGCCGGCGGGCCGTCGTGGGTGGCCCGCAGGCCCTCCTGGAACCGGTGCAGCGCCGGGCCGGCGTCCCGCGCCTGGCCGGGCAGGACGGCTTCGTGCAGGAAGTCCGGCGCGTCGTAGTCCAGCCAGAGGACCGCCGCGGTCGCCCCCGTCGCGTCCAGCGTCGCGCACCGGGCCTGCACCCGGCCCGCCCGGCCCAGTTCCCCGGCGGCGTCCGCGAGGCCGGCGGTCATTCCCGGGACGTACGTCAGCACGCGGTCGGCCCGGTCCGGGTCGCCCAGCGCCACGATCGCCCGGCCCTCGCCGCCCGGGTCGAGCCCCAGCAGATACGCGCGCGGCTGCCCGCCGCCGGTCAGTCGGGCGGTCAGCGCGTCCAGGCCGGCCAGGGCCGCCCCCACCCGGGCCAGCCCGACAGTCTCCACCGGCCCGTGCGGCCACCGGGCCAGCAGCCGCCGCCGCTCGGCCAGCAGCACCTCCCGCCACCGGCCGACCAGCAACCGGTTCGCCTGGTCCCGCGCCGCCGCCGGCACCCCGTCGAGGCGGCCGACCAGCTCCGGCTCCCGGGCCACCAGCCAGCGGCGCTGCGCCGGGGTGAGCCCGGCCCACCAGGCCCGGACGGTCGACGGGGCGGCGCCGGGCGTCGGCCGCCAGGGTGGGGGCGGGGCGACCCAGCCCGCCCGGGCCGCCGCGGCCAGCTCGTGGAGCCGGCCGGCCGTCTCCCGGTCGGCCGCGTCGGCCAGCGCGAGGGCGGCGGTCACGGCGGCGGCCACCCGCGCCACCGGCGGGTCGGGCGCGCCCGGCGGGGCACCCGAAGGGCCCGCACTCACCCGCCCCCGCCGGTCGATGCGCACCCCACCGGCCTCGGCCAGGGCGACCGCCTCGGCCAGCCCGGCCCTGGCCCGGCGCAGCCGCCCGGCCAGTTCGGCCAGCACCTGGTCGGTCTCGATCAGCGCCGGCGCGAGGGCGGCCAGGTCGGCCCGGAAGGCGGCGATCCGCCCGCCGGCCGCCCCGGCGGCGGCACCAGTCCACCCGGCGCGCAGCGCTCCGGCAGCCCCGGCCAGCTCGGCCGACCGCCGGTCGACCAGCCCGGTCAGCCCTCGCCAGGCGGTCCCGGCCGCCGCCCAGCCGACCGGGTCGGCCGCCCACAGCCGGGCGTAGCCGCCGTCCTCGGCGGTGCCGCCCACCGCGCCGCCGTGCCCCGCCGACGCGCTCATCGGGGCAGGACCGTCAGCCGGCGGGCCGCGCGCTCGTCGGCCGTCTCGTAGCCTTCGGCGGCGGTGGACAACGCATGTCCGGCGGCGGCCACCCGGGCACCGAGCCCGCCGCACCACGCGTGGACCGCCGATTCCAGGGCGGCCAGGGCGGCTGCCGACCGCCACCCGGGCGCCCGCACCACCAGGCCGGGCACCCCGGCCAGCCCGTGCCCCAGCCGGTACGCGTCGGCGTCGAGCGCCCGGGCCACCTCCCGCAGCACTTCGGGGCGGACGGTGAACGGCTCCTCGCGCATCGGCGCACTCCTCCGGCTCGGTGCCGTCGACAGGCGACGGGGACTCCTCGACCGCGAAGGGCGGCGGGCGAGGCCGCCACCGCGACGGACGATGGCGACGACGTTAGGTGGCCCCGGCGCGGGCCGGCACGCCCTGTGGACAACGGGCGTCGGCCCGTACCCCCGGTTGTCCACAGGCATTGCCCACAGCCGACCCGGTAGCTAATCTGCGGCGTCCTCCGCCGGTAGGGTGAGGCGGTGATCGCCGCCGTCGGCATCGACGTCGTCCTGGTCGAGCGGTTCGCCAACACGGACGGGACGGGGTGGCATGAAACCGGTGTGGCGGGTCGCGGACGTACGGGCGGCGGAGGCCGGGCTGATGGCCACCCTCCCCGCCGGGACGCTGATGCAGCGGGCCGCCGCGGGGCTGGCCCGCCGCTGCGCGCTGCTGCTCGCCGACCGGGGCGGGGTGTACGGCTCCCGGGTGCTGGTGCTGGTCGGCACCGGTGACAACGGCGGCGACGCCCTGTACGCCGGTCAGCGGCTGGCCCGCCGGGGTGCCGCCGTCTCGGCCCTGCTGCTCACCCCAGGGCGGGCGCACGCCGAGGGGCTGGCCGCGCTGCGCGCCGCCGGGGGCCGGCTGGTGGACCGCCCGCCCGCGCAGGTGGACCTGGTGCTGGACGGGATCGTCGGGATCGGCGGCACCGGCGGGCTGCGCGAGGCGGCCGACCGGCTCGCCGCCGAGCTGCCCGGGCTGCGCGGCCGGGACGGCGTGCGGGCCGCCGTGGTCGCCGTGGACGTGCCGAGCGGGGTCGCCGTCGACACCGGTCACGTGCCCGCGGGAGCCTCCGGCCGGCCGAACGCGGTCCGCGCCGACGTGACGGTGGCGTTCGGCGCGCTGAAGCCGGCGCTGGTGGTCGGCCCGGCCGTGGCGCTTGCCGGCCAGATCGAGCTGGTCGACATCGGGCTGGGGCCCTGGCTGCGCGGCACCCCCGCGCTACGGGTCACCGAGTGGTCCGACGTCGAGCAGTGGTGGCCGGAGCTGGGCCCGGCCTCGGAGAAGTACACCCGGGGCGTGGTCGGCCTGGCGACCGGCTCGGCGGCGTACCCGGGGGCGGCGGTGCTCTCCGTCGGTGGCGCGCTCGCCGGGCCGACGGGCCTGGTCCGGTACGCCGGGAGCGCCCGCGACGACGTGCTGCGCCAGCATCCCTCGGTGATCGCCGGCGGGCGGGTCGCCGACGCCGGCCGGGTGCAGGCGTGGGTCTGCGGTTCCGGCCTCGGCACCGGCGAGGACGCGGTGGCCGAGCTGCGCGCGGTGCTCGCCGCCCCGGTGCCGGTGGTGCTCGACGCCGACGCGTTGACCCTGCTGGTCGACGGGTCGATGGCGGACCGGCGGCGCAGCCCGGACGCCCCCCTCGTGGTCACCCCGCACGACCGGGAGTTCGGCCGGCTCTGCGGCGAGGAGCCCGGGGCCGACCGGGCCGCGGCGGCGCTGCGGCTGGCAGCCTCGATGAACGCGGTGGTGCTGCTCAAGGGGGACCGGACGATCGTCGCCACCCCCGACGGCCGGGCGTACGTCAACCCGACCGGGACCCCCGCGTTGGCCACCGGGGGCACGGGCGACGTGCTCGCCGGGCTGCTCGGCTCGCTGCTGGCCGCCGGGTTGGCCCCGGAGCGGGCGGCCACCGCGGCGGCGTACCTGCACGGGCTGGCCGGCCGGGAGGCGGCCCTCGGCGGGCCGGTGACCGCGCCCGACGTGGCCGCCGCCCTCCGCCCGGTCGTCGCCCGGCTGCCCTGACCTCGGGCCCGCCGCGCCGTCCGGTGCGGCTCCGGCCCGGTTTGATCACCGGGGTCAGTAGGCTGGGGGCATGTGGCAGTCCGAGGTGCGAGTTGATCTTGACGCGATCCGGGAGAACGTGACCCGGCTGCGGGCCGGGACCAGCGGCGAGCTGATGGCGGTGGTCAAGGGCGACGGGTACGGCCACGGCATGCTCCCCTCGGCCCGCGCGGCGCTCGACGCGGGGGCCGACTGGCTCGGCGTCTGCACCCTGGACGAGGCGCTGACCCTGCGCCGGGCCGGCGTGACCGCGCCCGTGTTGGCCTGGCTGCTCGCCCCGGGCCTGCCGCTGCACGAGGGCGTCGCGGTCGGGGTGGACCTGGCCGCCGCGAGCCTGACTCAGCTCGACGAGATGATCGAGGCGAGTCGGCGGGCCGGCAGCCCGGCCCGGCTGCACCTGAAGATCGACACCGGTCTGGCGCGCGGCGGGGCCACCGTCGCCGACTGGCCGGCGCTGCTGGAGGCCGCCGCGAAGGCCCAGGCCGAGGGCCTGGTCGAGGTGGTCGGCGTGTGGAGCCACTTCGTGTACGCGGACCTGCCCGGCCACCCCACCACCGATCGCCAGCTCGCCGTCTTCCACGAGGGGCTGGACATGGTCGAGCGGGCCGGGCTGCGCCCGCGCTACCGGCACCTGGCCAACTCCGCCGCCACCCTGACCCGCCCCGACACCCACTTCGACCTGGTCCGGCCGGGGATCGCGATCTACGGGCTCTCCCCGGTGGCCGGCGAGCGGTTCGGGCTGCGCCCGGCGATGACCGCCCGGGCCCGGGTCATGCTCACCAAGCGGGTCCCGGCCGGCAGCGGCGTGTCGTACGGCCACACCTACCTCACCGAGGCCGACGCCAACCTGGCCGTGGTGCCGCTCGGCTACGCCGACGGGGTGCCCCGGCACGCCTCGAACGCCGGCCCGGTGCAGCTCGCCGGCCGGCGGCGGACCGTCTCCGGCCGGATCTGCATGGACCAGTTCGTGGTCGACTGCGGCGACGACCCGGTGGCCGCCGGCGACGTGGTGACCCTGTTCGGCCCCGGCACCGACGGCGAGCCGACCGCCGACGACTGGGCCGCCGCAGTCGGCACCATCAACTACGAGATCGTCACCCGGTTCGGCGGGGTCCGGGTGCCCCGCGTCTACGACGGCGAGCGGCCGTGACCGGGGTGGCGGCGTGACCAGGTTCCGCATCCCCCGGCCGCGTACCGCCGCCGGCCGGGTCGCCGGCGTGCTCGGGGCCGCGGTCGGCGTGGCCGCCGCCGGGCTCGCGGCGGGCGTGGTGAGTGAACGCGCCCTGGTCCGCCGGCTCAAGACCGACCCCACCGATCCGTACGCCGACGAGGTCTTCGGCGCGCAGCCGTACGACGAGGCGTTCCGGCTGGAACTGGCCGACGGCACCGACATCCACGTCGAGGTGGTCGAGCCGACCCGCCCCGTCGCCGGGCACCCGACGGTGGTGCTGGTGCACGGCTTCTGCCTGGACATGGGCACCTTCCACTTCCAACGCAAGATGCTCACCGAGCGCGGCGAGCACCGCATCGTCGCGTACGACCAGCCGGGCCACGGCCGGTCGGGGCGGCTGGAGACCGGCGAGTACGACCTCGCCGCGCTCGGCCGCACCCTGCGCCGGGTGATCGACCGGACCGCCCCGGAGGGGCCACTGGTGCTGGTCGGCCACTCGATGGGCGGGATGACCATCATGGCGTTCGCCGAGCTGTACCCGGAGCTGTTCGGCGACCGGGTGGTCGGCACGGTGCTGATGGCCACCTCCGGCGGGCTGCTGGCCGAGACGAAGCTGGTGGCGCCGGCCCTGCTCGGGCGGGTCAGCTCGCCGGTGCTCTACATGATGAACAACGCCACCCGGTACGGCGGCACGGCCATCGACAAGGCCCGCAAGTCGGCCTCGAACATCGCCTGGCTGCTCACCCGCCAGTACGGCTTCGGCACCCCGAAGCCGAGCCCGACCCTGGTGTCGTACGTCGAGGAGATGAACTCGCGCACCTCCGCCGACACGGTCACCCGCTACCTGCGCACCCTGGCCACCCACTCCCGGTTCCCGGCACTGGCCGCGCTGGGCGGCACCCCGGTGCTGGTGGTGGTCGGCGACAAGGACATGATCACGCCCGTGACGCACTCGGAGGAGATCGTCCGGCGGCTGCCGCACGCCGAGTTTCTCAAGATCCACGACAGCGGGCATGTGGTGATGCTGGAGCACGCCGACGAGGTCGACGCTGCCCTGGAACACTTCCTGGCAGCGCTGTGAGCGCCGTCGTGCCGTCGGGGGTGGCGCGGTGAGCGTCGTCGTCACGTTGTCGACGGTCGAGGACACCCACGCGTTCGGCCGGCGGCTGGCCGGGGTGCTGCGCGCCGGCGACCTGCTGCTGCTCACCGGCCCGCTCGGCGCCGGCAAGACCGCGCTGACCCAGGGCATCGGGGCGGGCCTCGGGGTACGGGGCGGCATCACCTCGCCGACCTTCGTGATCGCCCGGGTGCACCGCCCCGACCCGGCGCGCGGTGGCACGGTGGCGCTGGTGCACGCGGACGCGTACCGGCTCGGGGACGCCGCGGATCCGCGCGCGGAGATCGACGACCTCGACCTGGACGCCTCGGTCGACGACTCGGTCACCGTGGTCGAGTGGGGGGAGGGTCTGGTCGAGCAGCTCGTCGACGCCCACCTGCGGGTCCGCATCGACCGCCGCGACGACGACACCCGCACCGTCGAGCTCGACCCGGTCGGCGGCGACTGGCCCACCCGGCTCGCCACCCTGCCCTGACCCACCCTGCCCCGCCCCGCCCGCCCCACCCCGCCCCCCGAGATCGTGCAGTTTCCCGGAACGAGTGGCTATCGGCCGTCGTGAGGCCACTCTTTCCGGGAAACTGCTCCCGCTGCGCGTCGATGGGCAGCGACGGGAGGCCGTACTCCCGTGTCGGGGTGTCGGACGGGGCTGGTAGGAAGGGGGCCGACCGACTGCGAAAGGTTGCCGATGCCCGACGACGCCCCCGCCCTCGACCTGCTCGCGCTGCTGCCCGACGAGTGGCGCGCCGTGCTCACCCCCCACCTCGACTCGGCCCGCACCGCTGCGCTGGCCGAGTTCGTCGCCGGGGAGTACGCCACCCAGACCGTGTTCCCGCCGGTCGAGGACCTGTTCTCCGCCTATCGGCTGTGCGGGCCGCAGGAGTGTCGGGTGCTGATCCTGGGGCAGGACCCGTACCACAAGGCGGGGCAGGCGCACGGGCTGAGCTTCAGCGTGCGGGAGGGCGTGAGTGTGCCGCCGTCGCTGCGCAACGTCTTCAAGGAGTTGGGCGAGGACCTGGGTGTGGCGAAGCCCCGCGGCGGCAACCTCGACGGCTGGGCCGCCCAGGGCGTGCTGCTGCTCAACTCGGTGCTGACCGTCCGGCAGGCCACCCCCGGCTCGCACGCCAACAAGGGGTGGGAGGAGTTCACCGACGCCACGATCCGCGCCCTAGACGCCCTCGACCAGCGGGTCGTCTTCCTGCTCTGGGGCGGGTACGCCCGCAAGAAGGCCGCCCTGGTCGCCAACCCGCAGCACGTGGTGCTGGAGGCCGGCCACCCCAGCCCGATGAACCCGCGCGGCTTCCTGGGCAGCCGTCCGTTCAGTGCGACCAACAAGGCCCTCGCCGACGCCGGCCTGCCGACCATCGACTGGGAGCGGTCCGCCGGCTGAACCGCACCGCAGCGCACCGGATCGTTCGTCAGCCTTCGTGCGGGGCTCGGCCGGTCGACCTATCGCCATCATTGAGGGCACGTGTGAAGTGACGCGGTGATCACTGTCCGCCGTAGACTTCCCGGGACCCGGTGACTCCGCGATCGGAGGCGTCCCATGGCGACGACGGCTACCATCAGCGCCCAGCAGTGGCAGACGGCCAGGGAGGCGCTGGAACAGGCCACCGCCCGGTTTGTCCGGCTGGTCGAGACGGTCGACCGGCCGGACACCATGGTGACCGCGCACTGGTCCGTGGCGGACACCGTCGTCCACCTGGTCTCGGTCGCCTGGTGGTACGCGACCAAACTCGACCCCGACCACCCGCCGCTGCCGGTCCCCGGCCTCGGCGACCGGCTCCCGACCGTCACCGTGGACACCATCGCCGACGTCAACGACCTGATCATGCGGCATCTGACCGACCGGTCGCCCCGGCCGCTGCTGGAGCGGTTCCAGGCCGACGTGGACAAGATCCTCCGGATCACCGCCGACCGCCGCCCGGACGAGCTGCTCAGCTGGTTCGGTGACGCCCGCGCGCCCCTCGCCGGTCTCTTCGGCCACCTGGTCAACGAGCTGCTCGTGCACGGCTGGGACATCGCCCGCGCGACCGGGCGGCCGTGGAAGATGCCCGGCTCGGAGGCCGTGCTCTTCTTCGAGGTCTTCCTGGTCAACGTGCTCCGCGCCGGCTACGGGCACCTGCTCGACAACGACGAGCCGCCCCGGGAGCGCCCGATCACCGTCGAGTTCCGGTCCGCGTACTGCGCCGACATCACCCTCGTCCTGCACCGGGGGGTGGTGACGGTCGCCGCCCCGGGGACCCCGCCGGACGTCCGGGTCCGGTTCGACCCGGCGGCGCTCAACCTGATGCTGTTCGGCCGGGTCAGCCGGGTCCGCACGGTGCTCGCCGGCAAGCTCGCCCTCCGGGGCCCCCGCCCCTGGCTCCTCTTCCCCTTCCTCCGCGTCCTACGAGCCCCAAACTGACCGACCCCACCCCCACCCGGTCCTGGGCCCCGCCGCGGCGATCAAGAAATCTGCGTCAGGTTCGCGCCTGGAGCTGACGCAAACCTCTTGATCACCGGCGAGGGGCGGGGCGGCGGGGGGTCGCTGGGGGAAGTGGCGGGGCGGTTAGGGTGGCGTTCGTGCTCGTACTGGTGCTGGACTCCTCGACCCCCGCGGTGACCGCGGCGCTGGTGGAGGTCACCGCCGAGGGGGTGACGGCACGGGCGCAGCGCCGCACCGTCGACGCCCGCGCGCATGGCGAACTGCTCGCGCCGCAGGTCGACGCGGTCCTCGCCGAGGTCGGCGCCCGCCCGGCCGACCTGGCCGCGATCGTGGCAGGGCTGGGCCCCGGCCCGTTCACCGGGCTGCGGGTGGGGCTGGTCACCGCCGCCACCATGGCCCAGGTGCTCGGCGTTCCCGCGTACGGCGTCTGCTCGCTCGACGGTATCGGTTACCCGGCGGCGGCCGGCGAGCCGGTCCTGGCGGCCAGCGACGCCCGCCGCCGGGAGGTCTACTGGGCGGTGTACGACGGCGCGGGCCAGCGGATCGCCGGCCCGGACGTGGACACCCCGGCGGTGGCCGCGCGGCGCGCCCGCGACCTCGGTGTCACCGCCGCTGTCGGCGACGGCGCGCACCGGTACGCCGAGGTGTTCGACCTGCCGCTGCGGGCCGAGCCCCGCTACCCGGACCCGATCGTGCTGGCCGCGCTGGCGGCCGAGCGGATCCGCTCCGGCGCCCCCGGTGATCCGCTGACCCCGCTGTACCTGCGCCGCCCCGACGCCGTGGCGGCCACCGCCCGCAAACCGGTCCTGCCGTGAGCGCGAGGAGTGAGCGGGGTTTGCGAGCCCCGCAGTCGCGAGCCGAGGTAGTGCCGTGAGCCCCGCCGGGGTGCGGCTGGAACCGTTCCGCTGGTGGCACGTCGACGACGTGCTGCCGATCGAGGCGGACCTGTTCGACGCCGAGCAGTGGTCGCCGGCGATGTTCTGGAGCGAGCTGGCCAACGGCCACTTCTACCTGGTCGCCACCGACGACGACGGCTCCCTGCTCGGCTACGCCGGGTTGGCCGTGGCGGCTCCGGACGAGGCGTGGGTGCAGAACATCGCCGTCCGCCGGGAAGCCCAGCGGCGCGGCGTGGGCCGGGCCCTGCTGGAGGCGCTGCTCGCCGAGGCGGCCCGCCGGGGCGCCCGCAGCACCCTGCTGGAGGTCGCGGCCGACAACGCCCCCGCCCAGCGGCTCTACGCGACGTACGGCTTCGAGCCGATCGGGGTGCGCCGTGGCTACTACCAACCGAGCAACACCGACGCGCTGGTCATGCGGCGCGAGCAGGACTGAGGAGACATGGCTGACGAACCGCTGATCCTCGGCATCGAGACCTCCTGCGACGAGACCGGGGTCGGCATCGTGCGCGGGCACACCCTGCTCGCCGACGCGCTGGCCTCCAGCGTCGAGGAGCACGCCCGGTTCGGCGGCGTGGTGCCCGAGGTGGCCAGCCGGGCCCACCTGGAGGCCATCGTGCCGACCATGGACCGGGCGCTGCGGGAGGCGGGGGTGACGATCGCCGACATCGACGCCATCGCGGTAACCTCCGGCCCGGGGCTGGCCGGCGCGCTGCTGGTCGGCGTCGCGGCCGCCAAGGGGTACGCGCTGGCGGCCGAGAAGCCCGTCTACGGGGTGAACCACCTCGCCGCGCACGTCGCCGTGGACACCCTCGAACACGGGCCGCTGCCCGAGCCGGCGATCGCCCTGCTGGTCTCCGGCGGGCACTCGTCCCTGCTGCTCGTCGACGACCTGGCCCGGGGGGTGACTCCGCTCGGGGCGACGATCGACGACGCCGCCGGGGAGGCGTTCGACAAGGTGGCCCGGCTGCTCGGCCTGCCGTTCCCCGGTGGGCCGTACATCGACCGGGAGGCCCGGGCCGGCGACGCCGCCGCCATCGGCTTCCCGCGCGGGCTCACCGCCGCCAAGGACCTCGCCGCGCACCGGTACGACTTCTCGTTCTCCGGCTTGAAGACGGCGGTGGCCCGCTGGGTGGAGGCCCGGCAGCGGGCCGGCGAGCCGGTGCCGGTGGCCGACGTGGCCGCGTCGTTCCAGGAGGCGGTCTGCGACGTGCTCACCACGAAGGCGCTGGCCGCCTGCCGGGCCCACGGGATCGACACGCTGGTGATCGGCGGGGGCGTGGCGGCGAACTCCCGGCTGCGGGTGCTCGCGGAGGACCGGGCGGCCGAGCTGGGCATCCGGGTGCGGGTGCCCCGGCCGCAACTGTGCACCGACAACGGGGCGATGGTGGCCGCGCTCGGCTCCCACCTGGTCGCCGCCGGGGTCGCGCCGAGCCGGCTCGACCTGCCGGCCGACTCGGCCCTGCCGCTGACCACGGTGAGCGTGTGACGGCTCGACGTGAGGGCGAGGGGAACGACGACGTGATCGTACGGATGTGGGAGGCGCGGGCGGAGGCCTACGGCTTCGCCGACCTGATCACCTGGGTCTGCGACACCGCCCTGCCCGAGTTCGAGCACGACCCGCTGCACCTGTCCAGCGAGGTGTTCAGCTCGACCGACCATCGGGTGGTGGTGATCTCGAAGTGGCGCAGCAGCCCTCGGCCGCTGCCCGACCCGCCCGCGACGCTGGTCGCCCGCCCGCCGCACTCATGGGACTTCACCCAGGTCGACCGCTGAACCCTGCCGGCCGCCGCGGGTCCGGACAAGCTCGGAACCCAACCCCGTCGCCCTGGCCGGCCCATCCCGGGCCCAGGCGGACCTGAGCAGCGGGAATGCGCTGGCGCAACCGGTTTTCCGCCGCCTAGCGTCGGCAGGCCATGCGATTCGAACCGGCCGGCGATCCCGGCGTACCCGACGACCGCTCGGCGACCCGCTACCTGGTGTGGCTGGCCGGTCGGCAACCGCTGCTCTTCTTCGCCGCCATCGGCCTCGGCGTGGTCTGGATGGTCGCCCAGGCCCTGATGCCGGCCACCGTCGGCCGGGCCGTGGACGCCGGCCTCACCCACCGTGACCAGGGCGCCCTGGTCACCTGGGGGCTGGCCCTGCTCGGGCTGGGCGTGCTCCAGGCCGGCGCGGGTGTGCTGCGGCACCGGTGCGCGTTGCACAACTGGCTGGGCGGCGCGTACCGGACGGTGCAGGTCACCGTCGGCGCGGCGAACCGGCTGGGGGCCGCGCTGCCCCGCCGGGTCGCGGGGGGCGAGGTGGTCAGCATCGGTACGGCCGACATCGGCCAGGTCGGCCACGCGATCGACATCACCGCCCGGGGCACCGGATCGCTGGTCGCCATCGCCACGGTGGCGGTGATCCTGCTCTCCGCGTCGGTGCCGCTCGGCCTCGTCGTGGTGCTCGGGGTGCCGCTGCTGATGGCTGTGGTGGGGCTGCTCATCCGGCCGCTGCACCACCGGCAGCAGGCGTACCGGGACTCGGAGGGGGAGCTGACCGCCCGGGCCGGCGACATCGTCTCCGGGCTGCGGGTGGTGCGCGGCGTCGGCGGCGAGCCGGTGCTGTCGGCCCGGTACCGGGCCCGGTCCCAGGCGTTGCGCGCCGACGGGCTGCGGGTGGCCCGGGTGGAGTCGCTGCTCGAGGCGACCCAGATCCTGCTGCCCGGCGCGTTCCTGGTGCTGGTGACCTGGCTGGGTGCCCGGTTCGCGCTGCGCGGCGAGATCACCGCCGGTCAGCTCGTCGCCTTCTACGGCTACACCGCGTTCCTGGTCAGCCCGCTGCGTAACCTCACCGAGGCGGTGGACCGGCTGACCCGGGGGCACGTGGCGGCCCGCCGGGTGGTCCGGCTGCTCCGGCTCACCCCCGAGCTGGTCGACCCGGCCCGCCCGGCGACCCTGCCGGCCGGGCCCGGCGAGCTGGTGGACGCCGAGTCGGGGCTGGTCGTGCCGGCCGGCCGGCTCACCGCGCTGGTCGCCGCCGCACCCGAGGACGCCGCCGCGATCGCCGACCGGCTCGGCCGGTACGTCGACGCGGAGGTGACGCTGCACGGCGTACCGCTGCGGGAGGTGGCGCTGGCGGCGGTGCGCGAGCGGATCCTGGTGGCCGACAACGACGCGCACCTGTTCACCGGCCCGCTGCGGGTGGAGCTGGACCCGCACGACGCCGCCGAGTCGGCGACGATCCTCGCGGCGCTGGACGCGGCGAGCGCGACCGACATCGTCGACGCCCTGCCCGACGGGCTGGACGGCCGGGTCGCCGAGCGGGGCCGGGAGTTCTCCGGCGGCCAGCAGCAGCGGCTGCGGCTGGCCCGGGCGCTGGTCGCCGACCCGGAGACGCTGGTGCTGGTCGAGCCGACGAGCGCGGTGGACGCGCACACCGAGGCGCGGATCGCCGCGCGGCTCGGCCCGGCCCGGCGGGGCCGGACCACCCTGGTCTGCACCACCAGCCCGCTGGTGCTGGGCCGCGCCGGGCACGTGGTCTTCGTGGAGGACGGCAAGGTGGTGGCCGAGGGGTCGCACGAGGAACTGCTGCGCACCGAGCCGCGCTACGCGGCCACGGTGAGCCGGGGGGAGAGCTGATGACCACCGCGCTGCCGGTCGCCGACGCCGGCCAGGTCCGCCGGTACGCCCGCGCCCTGGTCCGCCGGCACCCACGGGCCCTGGCCGTCGCGCTCGGCCTGCACGCGCTGGCCGCGGCTGCCGGGCTGGTCGCGCCACGGCTGCTCGGGGACCTGGTGGAGAGCATCTCCCGGGGCACCTCGACCGTCACGGTGGACCGGATCGCGCTGGCCATCGGCGGTTTCGTGGTGGCCCAGTCGGTGCTGGTGCGGTTCGCCCACCTGGCGTCGGCCCGGCTCGGCGAGGGGGTGCTCGCCGAGCTGCGCGAGGAGTTCGTCGACCGGCTGCTCGCCCTGCCGCTGTCGACGGTGGAGCGGGCCGGCACCGGCGACCTGCTCACCCGGGCGTCCCGGGACGTCTCCGCGCTGTCCAAGACGGTCCGGTTCGCGGTGCCGGAGACCCTGATCGCGGTGGTCACCGTCGTGTTCGTCGTCGTGGCGCTGCTGCTCACCGGGCCGCTGCTCGTGCTGCCGAGCCTGCTCGCGGTGCCGATCCTGTGGGTCGGCACCCGGTGGTACCTGCGCCGCGCCCCGGACGGCTACCTGCGGGAGAACGCCGCGTACTCCGACATCACCGACGGGATCAGCGAGACCGTCGAGGGGGCGCGGACCACGGAGGCGCTGCGCCAGCAGGCCCGCCGCCAGGCCCGCACCGCCGCCGACATCCGCCGGTCGTACGCGGCCGAGCGGTACACCCTCGGGCTGCGCACCGTCTTCTTCCCGGTCGCCGAGCTCGGATACGTGGTGCCGGTGGTCGCCACCCTGGTCGTCGGCGGCTGGTTCTACCTGAAGGGCTGGGTCAGCCTCGGCCAGGTCACCGCGGCCACCCTCTACGCCCAGCAGCTCGTGGACCCGGTCGACCGGCTGCTCTCCTGGCTGGACGAGTTGCAGGTGGGCGGCGCCTCGATGGCCCGGCTGCTCGGGGTGGCCGCCGCCGACGACGCGGGCCCGACCCCGGCCGTCGGGTCCCCGCGGCCGTCGGCGGGCGGCGACCCGGCCGCCCCCCGGCTCGCCGCCCGCGACGTCCGCTACGCCTACCGCGAGGGCCGGGACGTGCTGCACGGCGTGACCCTGGTGCCCGAGCCGGGGGAGAAGCTGGCCATGGTCGGGCCGTCCGGGGCGGGCAAGTCCACCCTGGGCCGGCTGCTGGCCGGGGTGCACGCCCCGCGCGCCGGGTCGGTGACCGTGGACGGCCGGCCGCTGGAGGGGCTGCCGCTGGCGGAGCTGCGTACCCACGTCGCGCTGGTCACCCAGGAGCACCACGTCTTCATCGGCACGCTCGCCGACAACGTGGCGATGGTCCGCCCCGACGCCGATCCGGCCCGGGTCCGGTCGGCGCTGGCGGCGGTGGACGCCCTGGACTGGGCGGACGCGCTGCCGCAGGGCCTCGGCACGATGGTCGGCGCGGGCGGGCACGCGCTCTCCCCGGCGCAGGCCCAGCAGCTCGCGCTGGCCCGGCTGGTGCTGGCCGACCCGCACACCCTGGTCCTGGACGAGGCGACCTCGCTGATCGACCCCCGGGCGGCCCGGCACCTGGAGCGCTCGCTGGCCGCCGTGCTGGCGGGCCGGACGGTGATCGCCATCGCGCACCGGCTCTTCTCCGCGCACGACGCCGACCGGGTGGCCGTGGTGGAGGACGGCCGGATCACCGAGCTGGGCTCGCACGACGAGCTGGTCGCGGCCGGCGGCCCCTACGCCGCGCTGTGGCGTTCCTGGCACGGCTGAGCCCGGGGCCGGCGGTCGGGTCAGCGGGTGAGGGCCATCAGCAGGCCGAGCAGGACCAGGGTGGCGACGGCGACGGCGAAGACGACCAGCAGGTCCCGCCGGCCGTGGTCGGCGGCCGGCCCGGCGGGCGTCGGCTCGACCGGCAGGTCCCGGGTCACCGCGGCCAGGTCGCTGAGGGTACGGGCGGACCAGACCACCCCGACCCGCTCGGAGAACTCGTCCAGGCTGAGCCGGCCCGCCGAGGTGTGCCGTTGCAGCTCGGCGACCACCCGGTGCCGGTCGTCGTCGGAGGCGCGCAGCTCGACGTCCACGGAGGACAGGGTACGCAGCCGCGCCGGGTGGGGCGGGCCGCGCCGGGCGGAAAGCCGGTCAGCCGGCGTCGAGGGGGTCGGCGAGCAGCCGCTCGAAGGCCAGCTCGGCCGCGCCGACCAGGGCCGCGTCGGCGCCCAGCTTCGGGGTGCGCAGCCGGACATGTTCCAGGCAGGCCGACAACCCGATCGAGTTGAGCCGGCTGCGCACCTGGGCCGCCGAGGCCAGGTACAGGTCACGCATGGTGCCGCCGAAGATGACCATCTCCGGGTTGAAGATGTTGACCAGGTTGGCCACCCCGAAGCCGAGCCAGTCGCCGGCCTGGCGGACCGCCGTCTGGGCCCGGGCGTCGCCCCGGCCTGCGGCGTCGAAGACGGCCAGCAGCGCGTCCCGGCCCCGGGCGTCGTGCCGGCCGGCGGCCCGCAGCAGGGCGTGCTCGCCGATCTCGGTCTCCCAGCAGCCCCGGGAGCCGCACTCGCAGGGGGTTCCCTCCCGGACCACCACCATGTGGCCGACCTCGCCGCCGTACCCGCCGTGCCCGGTGAGCCGCCGGCCGCCGGCGATGATGCCGGCGCCGACGCCGACGTCCCCGTACAGGTAGATGATGTTGTCGCAGCCGGCCGCGACGCCCCGGGCGTGCTCCGCGAAGGCCGCCACGTCGGCCACGTTGCCGACCGTGATCGGCACGTCGATGCCCAGCTCGGCGGCCAGCGCCGCGCCGATCGGCTCGTCCACCCAGCCGGTGGGCGGGCTCAGCCGGACCAGGCCGTCGTCGCGGCGGACCATGCCGCAGACCGCCACCCCGACCCCGACGCAGACCGCGTCGGCCGGCACCGCCGGGAGCATCTCCTTGACCGCACCGGCCAGCAGCGGCGCGGCCTCCCCGGCCAGCAGGTTGCGGGGCCGGTCCAGCTCCCGGCGGTCGAGCACCGCGCCGCCCAGGCCGACCCGCGCGGCCCGCAGCCGGTCCACCTCCACGCTGTACGCGTACGCGTACACCCGCTCCGACTCGGGCCGGACGACCAGCGACGGCCGGCCGGCCCGGCCGGTCTCCCGCGGCGTCCCCTCGCTGACCAGGCCGGCGCCGGTCAGGTCGGCGGTCAGCGCGCCGATGGTGCTGCGGTTGAGCCCGAGCACGGTGGTCAGCTCGGCGCGGGTCGTCGCGCCGTGGACGTGCACGTAGCGCAGCAGGGCACCGAGGTTCTGCCGACGGATCTCGTCCTGGCTGGGTCCTGCGCGCATCGCCACCGGCACTCCGTGTCGCACGTCGTCAGCGGGCGCCGGTGGTGGCGGACCGCCGGCGGGACAGCGCGTCCACCCCGGCGGCCAGCATAAGCACCAGCCCGGTGAAGAGGTACTTGAGGCCGGAGCTCAGGTCGAGCAGGCCCATCCCGTTGATGATCACCGCTACCACCGCCCCACCCAGCACCGCGTTGATCATGCGGCCCTTGCCGCCGAAGAGGCTGGTGCCGCCGATCACGGCCGCTCCGACCGCGTAGAGCAGCACGTTACTGCCCCCGGTGTTCGGGTCCACCGACCTGTCCCGGCTGGCCGCGATGATGCCGCCGACCGCCGCCATCGCGGAGCAGACGACGAACGCGGTGATCCGGATCCGGTCCACGTTGATGCCGGCGCGTCGGGCGGCCTCCCGGTTGCCGCCCACGGCCAGCAGGTGCCGGCCGTACGCGGTGCGGTCGAGCACGAAGGTCCAGAAGACCAGCAGGACGGCGATGAGCGGCACCACGATCGGCATGCCCTTGTTGGAGCTGATCAGCGGGTTGATGCTGCGTTCCTGGTTGAACACGTACACGGCGGGACCGAGGAGCAGCGCCAGCGCCACGACCCGGCCGGCGACCACGGTGACCGGCTCGGTGACCAGCCCCCGGGCCGTCCGGTCGCGGTGCCGCAGTAGTTGCGTGACGGCGTACCCGGCGACCGCGACCCCCGCCAGCAGCCAGCCGATCGTGGGCGGCACCCACCGGTTCTCGATCGCGATGATCACCTCGTCGTTGATCGCGATGTTGGTGCCCTCCCGCATCAGCAGCAGCACCACGCCCTGGAAGGCCAGGAAGCCGGCCAGGGTCACCACGAAGGACGGGATGCCCACCTTCGCCACCAGGAAGCCGAGCGTCAGGCCGATGAGAACGCCGGTGGCGACGGCGGCGAGCACCGCGACGTACCAGGGGTGGCCCAGGTCGCTGACCACCTTGGCCAGGACGGTCGCGCAGACCCCGCTGGCGACGCCGGCCGAGAGGTCGATCTCGCCGAGCAGCAGGACGAAGACCAGACCCATCGCGATCACGGTGACCGCGGCCCCCTGGGTGAACAGGTTGGCGAAGTTGGCGGCCGAGAAGAAGACCGGCCGGACGATCGCGAACGCCAGGCAGAGCACGACGAGGGCGGTCACGGCCGGCAGCAGGCGCAGGTCGCCGTTGCGCAGCCGGGCGAGGTAGTCCCGCACGTGGCTGCCGACGGAGGGCTCCGGGGCGACGTCCGGGGACCCCTCCCGCTTGACGACGGTGGCGGTCATCGGACGGCTCCCCAGGTGGTGGCGTCGGCTCCCGTGCCGTGGACGCCCGGTTCGGCGTGGCCGAGGGCGCCGGAGCGGCCGGAGGTGATCAGCTCGACCACCTGGGCGTGGGTGATGTCGATGGTCCGCACCTGGGCGACCAGTTGGCCGAGGTAGAGCGCGGCGATCCGGTCGGAGATGGCGAAGACGTCGTTCATGTTGTGCGAGATGAGCACCACGGCCAGGCCGTTGTCGGCCAGCCGGCGGACCAGCTCCAGCACCTGGGCGGTCTGCGCGACGCCCAGCGCGGCGGTCGGCTCGTCGAGGATGACCAGCCGGCTGTTCCAGAGCACCGCCTTGGCGATGGCGACGGTCTGCCGCTGCCCGCCGGAGAGGCTGGCGACGTGCTGGCGCAGGAACCGCACCGTCCGGATGCCCAGGCTGACCAGGGTCTCGGCGGCCATCTGCTCCATGGCCGACTCGTCCAGGACCAGGCCGTTGCTCCGCTCCCGGCCGAGGAACATGTTCTGCACGATGTCGAGGTTGTCGCAGAGGGCGAGGTCCTGGTAGACGACGTCGATGCCCAGGGCCGCGGCGTCCCGGGGGCTGTTGACGCTCACGGGGCGGCCTTCGAAGAGGAACTCGCCGGAGTCGGTGGGGTGGATGCCGCTGATGCACTTGACCAGGGTCGACTTGCCGGCCCCGTTGTCACCGACCAGCGCGGTCACCTCGCCCTCGTGGACGGACAGGGCGACGTCGCGCAGCACCTGGACGGGGCCGAAGCTCTTGTCGATCCCGCGCAGTTCCAGCAGGGGGGTTGCGGACACAGGGTCTCCTCCGTACGACGGTCGGCGGGCGGGTCAGCTGATCCCGGCGGCGGCGCACCGCTCGGCGTACGGGCCGGCGCAGAGCTTGTCCCGGGCGACGTAGCCGTCGGCCACGACGTCCTTGACGTTCTGCTGGTAGATCGCCTTCGGCTCCAGCAGTACGGCCGGCACGTCCCGGCCGCTCTCCGGGTCCCGGACCGTCTGGCCGGTGTCCCGGCGGACGCCGTTGGCCAGCGAGACGGCCAGCGCGGCGGCGGCGTCCGCCTGCTTCCGGATCGCCTTGTACACGGTCATGCACTGGTCGCCGGCGAGGATGTTGCGCAGGCCCTGCACGTCGGCGTCCTGCCCGGTCACCGGGACCTTGCCGTTGAGCTTGTTCTTCTTCAGCACCGAGACGGCGGCGTTGCCGAGGCCGTCGTTGGCGGCGAGCACCCCGTCGATCCGGCCCTCGGTCCGGGTGAGCATCTGCTCGAAGAGCACCCCGGCCTGCGCGTTGTCCCAGTCCGGCACGGGCTGGTCCGGGCCCCTGACGTACGTCCCGGAGGCGAACTTCGGGCCGAGCACCGAGTCGTACCCGGCCTTCAGCTCGGTGGCGTTGTTGTCGGTCGGCGAGCCGTTGAGGAACGCCACCACCGGGTTCTCGACGCCCTGGTCGGCCAGGCACCGGCTCAGGCCCTCGCCCTGGAGCCGGCCGACGGCCTCGTTGTCGAAGCTGACGTAGTACTCGGCCGAGCCGCCCAGGGTGAGCCGGTCGTAGTCGATGGTGGCGACGCCCTGCGACCTGGCCCGGTCCAGCACGGCCCTGCCGGTGCCGGAGTCCAGGTTGACGATCATCAGCGCGGTGACGCCGGCGGTGAGCATGCCGTCGGCGATGGTGGAGAAGCTGGACTTGTCGCCCTGCGCGTTCTGGATGATGTAGTCGACCCCGGCGGCCCGGAACGCTTCCTCCAGGTACCTGCGGTCCGCGCCCTCCCACCGGGCGCTGGTCCTGCTGTCGGGCAGGATCACCCCGATCTTCGGCGCTCTGTCGCTGCCGCCGACCGCCGCGTTGCCGGGGCCGCAGGCGGCCGTGCCGCCGGTGGCCAGCACGCCCACGACGGCGAGGGTGAGGAAGCCCTTGCGCATGTGCGGTCCTTTCGGGGGTGGAGGGCGGGACGGCTTTTGTTGTGTCCGGCAACGTATTTCGTGCCGCAGGTCCGCCACAAGGCCGTCGAGGTCTGAAGTCTCGTCGGCCGCAGTAACAATTCGGCAACGCCCACGGCATCCTGCCGCCGCCCGTCGGGAGCGGGCATCCCGGCCCTGTGCTGCGCGGACGCGGCCCGGACCGCCGATTCGGGCCGCGTCCGGTGCGCGGTGGGCGAGCGGCGGCGGCGGGTGGGCGGTGGGGTCAGTGGGCCGCGATCGGGGCCGTGGCGGCGTCGGTGAGGGCGATCAGGTCGGCCGGGGCAAGCTCAACCTGGAGGCCGCGCCGGCCGGCCGAGACGTAGACGGTGTGGTGGGCCAGGACGGAGGCGTCCAGCACCGTGGGCAGGCGCTTGCGCTGGCCGATCGGGCTGATCCCGCCGCGTACGTAGCCGGTGGCCCGCTCGGCGACCGCCCGGTCCGCCATCGTCGCCCGCTTGCCGCCGAGCGAGGCGGCCAGCGCCTTGAGGTCCAGCTCGCCGGTCACCGGCACCACGGCCACGGCGAGCGCGCCGTCGACCTCGGTGACCAGCGACTTGAACACCCGCTCCGGGGGCACGCCCAGGGCCGCCGCGACGAGCGCGCCGTAGTCCGGCGCGTCCGGCGAGACGTCGTACGGGTGGGTGCTGTACCGGACCTTCCGCCTGTTCAGCAGCGCCGTCGCCGGAGTGCCCTGTCCCGCCATGCCCGACAAGCTAACCCGGGGTCGCCCGGCGGGCCACCGGAAACGGTAGACCGGTGCGGCGGAGGTCGGGCCCACCGGCCGGCACGACCGCACGGTGGGTGCGGCGGGCGAACCGGGTCAGCCCACCGGCCGGCACAGCAGCACGGTGGGCGCGCCGGCGACCCGGGTCAGCACCAGGCTCGCCGCCTCCGGGCCGGCCAGCCGCAGGTCCCGCCGCAGCTTCTCCGGCTCCAGCGCCGAGCCGCGCTTGAGGATCTCGACCCGGCCCACCCGGCGCTCGCGCAGCAGGGCGCGCAGCCGCTTCAGCGAGAACGGCAGTACGTCGGTGATCTCCAGGCAGCGGGCGAACGGCGTCGCGCCCGGCGTGTCGGCGTACAGGTAGGCGATGCTCGGGTCGGCGAGCGTGGCGCCCAGGACGTCGGCCAGCTCCGCGACCAGGTGGGCGCGGACCACCGCCGGGTCGGGGTCGTGGACGTACCGGCGGACCGGGCCGACCGTGGCCTCGACCGCGCCGGAGCCGATGAGCTGGTGGTGGGCGGCCGGCGCGGCGGCGGTGGGGGCCGGCTCCCGCAGCAGGGTGGCGCGGCGGGGGACCTCGGCGAGCCGTCCGCACCACAGGGCGGCCTCGACCAGGTCGCCGGCCACGCTCACCCACTCCGCCTCGGCTCCGGCCGGGATCAGCACGTGGTCGAGTCCGGGGGCCACCTTGACCACGGTGTGCGGCACCCGCTCGGCCAGGCCGGTGACGAAGTCCCACGGCGGCGAGTAGGCGTTCGGGTCGAAGATCCGCCGCCCGGTGCCGGCCCTGCGCCGCGCCGGGTCACAGAAGACCGCGTCGACCCGGGACACGTCGAACGCCGTGGCGTCGCCGCACTCCACGGTGAACGCGTCGGCCAGCCCGGCGGCCTCGGCGTTCGCGGCGGCCATCTCGGCGGTCACCGGGTCGGCCTCCACCCCGTACACCCGGATGCCGGCGCGGGCGGCGGCGAGCGCGTCGGCCCCGAGGCCGCAGCCCAGGTCGGCGAGGGTGCGCACCCCGGCCGCGCGCAGCCGGTCGGCCCGCCGGTCGGCGACCACCCGGCGGGTGGCCTGCTCCAGCCCGGGGCGGGTGAGGAACATGCCGGCGGCCTCCGGACCGAACTTGCCGACCGCCCGGCGGCGCAGCTCCGCCTGGGTCAGCGCCGCCGCCGCGAGCCCGGCCGGGATGCCGGCGGAGCGGAGCGCCGCCGCCGCGGCCAGCGGGTCACCGCCGGCCAGCCCGGTCGCCGCGGCGAGCGCGGCCGAGCCCTCGGGGGTACGCAGGGCGGCGAACTGGTCGAGATCCACTCGCCAATTGTCCCGGCTCCGGCCGGGCTGTTCGGCTGCGGGTCACAGCTCCCTTTCGGCGGCCTCCGACGAAGGCCACCGACGGTAGGGAGTCGAACACGGTGTGGCGAGGCGTCATCGGCGTGTCGCGGCTGCGAGCGGCGGAACTGTGGCGACACGACGGGTGGCGCGTTGGCACTCTCCTTGACGGAGTGCTAGCCACGGCCTAACCTGCGATTAGCACTCTCCCATGGAGGGTGCCAGCTTCCGGGCCCGTGCCCGGGCGCTGAAACGCCAGGCGGACCGGCACCCGCGACGACGGCCCCGCCCGGTGGCATGTGGCAGATTTACGCTGGTCGGCCCCGTCGACCAGCAACGAAACCAATACCCCAGGAGGGTATGCCCGTGACTACCGCGACCAAGGTTGCGATCAAGCCGCTCGAGGACCGGATCCTGGTCCAGGCGAACGAGGCTGAGACCACCACGGCGTCGGGCATCGTGATCCCCGACACCGCCAAGGAGAAGCCGCAGGAGGGCACCGTCCTCGCTGTCGGCCCGGGCCGGATCGACGACAAGGGCAACCGGATCCCGGTTGACGTCGCCGTCGGCGACACCGTCATCTACTCGAAGTACGGCGGCACCGAGATCAAGTACGCCGGCGAGGAGTACCTGGTGCTCTCCGCCCGCGACGTTCTCGCGGTCATCGAGAAGTAGGCAACCGATCCAGTGCCACTGCCCCGGTCCGGTTCGCCGGGCCGGGGCAGTGACGCTTCGAAGGGACATTGATGGCGAAGATCCTTAGCTTCTCGGATGACGCCCGGCACCTGCTGGAACACGGTGTCAACGCCCTCGCGGACACGGTCAAGGTCACTCTCGGCCCGCGCGGGCGCAACGTCGTCCTGGACAAGAAGTTCGGTGTGCCCACGATCACCAACGACGGCGTGACCATCGCCAAGGAGATCGAGCTCACCAACCCGTACGAGAACCTCGGCGCGCAGTTGGTCAAGGAGGTGGCGACCAAGACCAACGACGTCGCCGGCGACGGGACCACCACCGCGACCGTGCTGGCCCAGGCGATGGTCCGCGAGGGCCTGCGCAACGTGACCGCCGGCACCAACCCGGCCGGTCTCAAGCGCGGCATCGACCTGGCCGCCAGCAAGGTCTCCGAGGCCCTGCTGGAGCGGGCCGTCGAGGTCGCCAGCAAGGAGTCGATCGCGCACGTGGCGACGATCTCCGCGCAGGACGCCACGATCGGCGAGCTGATCGCCGAGGCGATGGAGCGGGTCGGCCGCGACGGTGTCATCACCGTCGAGGAGGGCTCCACCCTCGCCACCGAGCTGGACGTGACCGAGGGTCTCCAGTTCGACAAGGGCTTCATCTCGCCGAACTTCGTCACCGACGTGGAGGGGCAGGAGGCGGTCCTGGAGGACCCGTACATCCTGATCACCACGCAGAAGATCTCGGCGATCGAGGAGCTGCTGCCGCTGCTGGAGAAGGTCCTCCAGAACAGCAAGCCGCTGCTGATCATCGCCGAGGACGTCGAGGGCCAGGCCCTGTCCACCCTGGTGGTCAACTCGATCCGCAAGACCCTCAAGGTCTGCGCGGTGAAGGCCCCCGGCTTCGGCGACCGCCGCAAGGCGATGCTCCAGGACATGGCGATCCTCACCGGCGCCGAGCTGGTCGCCCCGGAGCTGGGCTACAAGCTGGACCAGGTCGGCCTGGAGGTGCTCGGCACCGCCCGGCGCGTCGTGGTCGACAAGGAGAACACCACCGTCGTCGACGGTGGCGGGCAGTCCAGCGAGGTCGCCGACCGGGTCGCCCAGATCCGCAAGGAGATCGAGGCCTCGGACTCCGAGTGGGACCGGGAGAAGCTGGCGGAGCGGCTGGCGAAGCTCTCCGGCGGCATCGCGGTCATCAAGGTGGGCGCGGCGACCGAGGTCGAGATGAAGGAGCGCAAGCACCGCATCGAGGACGCGATCGCCGCGACCAAGGCCGCCGTCGAGGAGGGCACGGTGCCCGGCGGTGGTGCCGCCCTGGCGCAGATCCGGTCGGTTCTCGACGACGATCTCGGCCTGACCGGCGAGGAGAAGGTCGGCGTCTCGATCGTGCGCAAGGCGCTGGTCGAGCCGCTGCGCTGGATCGCGCAGAATGCCGGCCACGACGGCTACGTCGTGGTGCAGAAGGTCGCCGACCAGGAGTGGGGCAACGGCCTCAACGCCGCCACCGGCGAGTACGTCGACATGGTGAAGGCCGGCATCATCGACCCGGTGAAGGTGACCCGCAGCGCGGTCTCCAACGCCGCTTCGATCGCCGGCCTGCTGCTCACCACCGAGAGCCTGGTGGTGGAGAAGCCGGAGAAGGCCGAGCCGGCCGCCGGGGGCCACGGCCACTCGCACGGCCACGGCCACCAGCACGGCCCGGGTTTCTGACGACGCCGTACGACACCGCGCAGGGCACGCCGTCACCCCGACGGCGTGCCCTGCCGCCCTTCCCGCCCCCTGACGGTGGTGGGCGCGCCAGGAGAACCGTCACCCGGTGGTGGGCGTGTCGAAGGGCGGTGGCGGGCCGAGGTAGGCGACCTCCGCCGCCAGCAGCACCGCCCACGCGGGCCGGAACGCCGGTGCCCGGCGGTCCAGCTCCGGCTGGAGGTGGCTGCGCCAGGGCCCGTGCCCGTCGTCGGCCAGCCACCCCGGCCACGAGTCGTAGCGCCGTTCGAGGGTGAAGCCGCCGGCGGTCGTCTCCAGCCGTAGGAAGATCCACTGCCCGTGCGCCGGGTCGGCCTCGGCCGTCCGGAGCCGGCGGACCAGGTCACCGGCCTGGCGGAAGGCCGCCCACCCGTCCTCGCCCGGGAGGCTGGCCGGGGCCGCCTCGCCCGGGTGCTGGCTGAGCGCGGTGTCGGTGACCTGGACGAGCAGCGAGCAGCGGCCGTCGCCGGCCGGGGACCGGCCGCGTGCCCAGTCGACGAGCTCGGTCAGCTCGGGGGTGGGCGCCGGGGCCGGGCGGGGTGCCTCCGTGGCCCGCCGCATCGCCGTCCAGACCAGCCGGTCGTGCTGGTCGTCGCTGAGCACCCGGACCCGCCGGGGCGGGGGCCCTGCCGTCGCCGCCACCGCCGGTGGTCGCCCGCCCGGGGTCAGCCCGGCCCGGGCCGCCATCGCCAGGCCGGCGGGCACGTCGACCGGGCCGGGCCGGAGCCGGCCGAGCAGACCGTCCAGCGCGCCCGCGTCGAGGACTCGGTCGGCAGCGGCGGCGAGCAGCCGACCGGCGGCCTCCGCCACCTCCGCTTCCTCGGCCCGCTCCGCCGCCTCGTCCGCCGGCTGGTACCCGCCCCACTCGAAGACCACCTCGCCCAGCTTCCGCCGGGCCCGGTCGTCGTCGAGCACCGCCCCGGCGGTGGCCCGCAGCCCGTCGGGCAGCAGCGGCTCCGGGTACGGCACCCGGGACCAGCCGCCGTCGTACCAGTAGGCGTAGCCGAGCTGGTCGGCCTCGGCATGCCGGATCAGCTCCGGCCAGGGCAGCCAGGCGGGGGCCCCGGCGAGCAGGTCGAGCGGCGGGCTGACGCCGACGGTGTCGCTGTACTCGTGGTCGTAGCCGAAGAGCACCGCCCGGCCGCCCTCGACACGCACCAGCCGCGCCCAGTTGCCCCCGTGGTCGTCGTGGTGGGCACCGTCCGCGTCGTACCAGTAGACGTCGTCGTGGCCGAGGGTGGCGAGCGCCGAGGCGACCGCGCCCCACCGGGCCCAGAGCGTGTCCGGATCCGCGATGTCGATCAGCATCCGAGGATCCTGGCAGAACGGTGGGACATCCGTCGGGCCGGGACGTGACACGACGCCGCGCCCCGGGTGACCGGGGCGCGGCGTCGGCGTGGGGTGGGCGCGGTCGTCAGGCGACGCTGCGCTGGGCCGACATCGCGGACTTGTGCGGGCGGCCGAGGCGGGACTCCAGGCGGGCCACGTCGACGCGGCTGTGCCGGCGGTCGGCCAGGTCCTCCCAGCCGACCGCGAGCAGCCGCAGCCGCTCCGCCTCGCTGAAGCCGCCCCAGACGCCGTACGGCTCACGGACGGACAGCGCGTGCGCGGCGCACTCGGCGCGTACGGGGCAGGCCCGGCAGACCGCCTTGGCGCCGGACTCGCGGCGCAGGCGGGAGGAGCCGCGCTCCCCGTCCGGGTGGAAGAACTGGGCGCTGTCGCGGCCCCGGCAGGCACCGAGCCGCTGCCAGTCCCAGAGGTCGACGATGGGTCCGGGCAGCCTGCGTACGTTCGACATCAGCACCCCTCCTCCCGCGGCACCGCGGAGACTCTCAGTTGACCGGATGTCCGGGGCGGCGGCCGCGCTGGCGCACCGATTTCCGGCTCGGGATCCCGGTACCCCGGCTCGCTCGGGCTCACACTTCTGTGATCGAAAACCTCGGACATTGCGCGGCTTATGCCCCATCTGTCGGAAAAGTTCGGAGGATTGCTGGGAACGCCCACCCGACCACACCCCGCCGTGGTCTGCTTCGGGTCGGAGAGGAGACCACAGTGCGTACTGTTCTCGTGTGCGTTCGGACACCGCTCGCCGCGCAGCAACTGAACTCCGCGGCGGCCCGGCTCGGACTGTCCGCCGCCGTCCGTACCGCCGTCTCCGATCCCGAGGTGATGTTGCGGTTGGCGGAGGGCCCGCCCGACGTGGTGCTCGCCGACACGGCGCTCACCCGGCCGGACAGCGCCGGCTTCGTGCGTCGGGTGCTGGCCCGCGCCCCGCAGGCCGCGGTGCTGCTGCTCGGGCCCGAGGAGTCCGACGCGGCCGCGGCCAGCATCGGCGCCGGGGCCCGGGGGCTGATCCAGGGCACCGACCACGACCTGACCAGCGCGGTGGCCAAGGCCCTGCTGCTGCTCTCCGCGCCGGGCCGGGCGACCCGGCACCGGGTGGCCGACCCGGCCCGGGACGCCGCGGCCGTCGGCGGCCAGAAGCGCCCCGCTCCGGCCGGCCGTGCCCCGAACAACCCCGGCCCGGCCTGGCCGGCGACCCAGGAGGGGCCGGGCGGCGTGCCGTCGGTGGTGCCCGTGCAGCGGGGCGACGACGAACCGGAGCCGGCCGGCGGCGAGACCGAGGAGCCGGCGAGCCCCCGGCGGGCCGCCCCGGCCCGGGGGGCCCGGGGGGCGGTCGGCCTGACCGAGCGGGAGCTCCAGGTGCTGCTCGGGATGGCCGAGGGCAAGAGCAACGCCGAGATCGGCCGGGAGCTGTTCGTCTCGGAGGACACCGTCAAGACGCACGCCCGCCGGCTGTTCCGCAAGCTCGGCGCCCGCGACCGCGCGCACGCGGTGGCCGCCGGCTTCCGCGCCGGCCTGGTCGCCTGAGCGCGCCGTCGGGCCCGCGGCCCGGCCGGACCCGGCCTCACAGATCACGCCCGGTGCGACGCCGTGCCGTCCGGACGGGCGCCGCGAGCCGTTACCCGCACGTCAGCGACGCGCAGGACCTGCGGGGCAGCTCAGTTGCCGGACTCGGTGTCGTCCTCGGTGCCCTCGGTCAGGGTGTCGTGCACACCGTCGGCGTAGCCGCGCGCGTAGTCCCAGGTGACGTAGTGGTCCGGGTCCGGGTCGTAGGCCGGCTCGTGCACCCGGGGCCGGCCGGAGCTGAGCAGGTGACGCAGGTTGCCCCGGAGCAGGTCCCAGTCGAAGTAGTGCGGCTCCCGGCAGTCCTCGCACTCGATCACCAGGCCGCGCACCCCGACGGGCGCCAGCAGGGCCTGGTAGATCTCCAGGTCGGCGAGATCCTCAAGCACGTCCTGCCGCTCGACCTCGGTCAGCGGGTCGAGTGCGGCGTCGCCGTCCGGGTCGTGCAGCTCCGCCGCCGGATCGGCCGGGTCGCCGTTGAACGGGTCGATGGGCTCGTCGTGCACCCCCTCACCGTAGACCCCGCGACCACGTGCCGCCCGCCCCCGTCCGCCCGGTCACCCCGCGTCGGGGCTGACGGGGGGGCGCCGTCACGCAGCGTCGACGACCCGGCGGGGTCGGCCCGGGCCGATGGGTACGATGACACCGACGCGCCGTCACCCGGCGTGCGCCGGATGACCGCGCGCGCCGCCTCGCTGAAGCCCGCCCGACCAGCTCAGGAGAGCATTCGTGGACAATTCGCCCAGCACCGTTCTGCCGGCCGGCGCCGATCACGGCGAGCTGGGCGGCCACCTGCCGGAACTGCCCGCCGGGTCGGCCCGGGTGGTCCCGCTCGGCCTGACCTTCGACGACGTGCTGCTCCAGCCCGGCGAGTCGGACGTGGTGCCCAGCCGGGTCAACACCCGCACCCGGCTGACCCGCAACATCGAGCTGTCCATCCCGCTGTTGTCCAGCGCGATGGACACGGTCACCGAGGCGCGGATGGCGATCGCGATGGCTCGCCAGGGCGGCATCGGCGTGCTGCACCGCAACCTCTCCCTGGAGGACCAGGCGCTCCAGGTCGACCTGGTCAAGCGCTCCGAGTCCGGCATGATCACCAATCCGGTTACGGCCAGCCCGCAGGACACCCTGCGCGACGTCGACGCGCTCTGCGGCAGGTACCGGATCTCCGGGGTGCCCGTGGTCGACGGCGACGGCCAGCTCGTCGGCATCGTCACCAACCGGGACATGCGCTTCGTCTCCGAGCCGGCCACCCCGGTCCACGAGATCATGACCCGGACGCCGCTGATCACCGCACCCGTCGGGGTGCGCAAGGACGAGGCGCTGGCGTTGCTGCGCCAGCACAAGGTCGAGAAGCTGCCGATCGTCGACGACTCGGGCCGGCTGCGCGGGCTGATCACCGTCAAGGACTTCACCAAGAGCGAGCAGTACCCGAACGCCACCAAGGACGACGCCGGCCGGCTCCGGGTGGCCGCCGCCGTCGGGGTGGGCGAGGACTCGTACAAGCGGGCCCGGACCCTGGTCGACGCGGGCGTGGACGTGATCATCGTGGACACCGCGCACGGCCACCAGCGGGCGGTGCTGGAAATGGTCCGCCAGCTCAAGAAGGACGTCAGGATCGACATCGTCGGCGGCAACGTGGCCACGTACGCCGGGGCTAAGGCCCTGGTCGAGGCCGGCGCAGACGGTGTGAAGGTCGGGGTGGGGCCGGGCGCGATCTGCACCACCCGGATCGTCGCCGGCGTCGGCGTCCCGCAGATCACCGCGATCATGGAGGCGGCCCGGGCCGCCCGCCCGGCCGGCGTCCCGGTGATCGGCGACGGCGGCATCCAGTACTCCGGCGACATCGCCAAGGCGCTGGTGGCCGGCGCCGACACGGTGATGCTCGGCAGCCTGTTGGCCGGCTGCGAGGAGAGCCCCGGCGAGTTGATCTTCATCAACGGCAAGCAGTACAAGGCGTACCGGGGGATGGGCTCGCTCGGCGCGATGCAGTCCCGGGGCCAGGCCAAGTCCTACAGCAAGGACCGCTACTTCCAGCAGGACGTGCTCGCCGAGGACAAACTGGTCCCGGAGGGCGTGGAGGGCCAGGTGCCCTACCGTGGCCTGCTCTCCGCCGTCGCACACCAGCTCACCGGCGGGCTGCGCGCCGCCATGGGGTACGTCGGAGCGGAGAGCATCCCCGAGCTGCACCGGCGCGGCCAGCTCATCCGGATCACCGCGGCCGGGCTCAAGGAGAGCCACCCGCACGACATCCAGATGACCGTCGAGGCGCCGAACTACCACTCCCGCTGACCACCACCCCCCGAGACACCTGGAGCCCCCATGCGTGACGTGGTCGAGATCGGCCTGGGTAAGACCGCGCAGCGCGGTTACCACCTGGACGACATCGCCATCGTGCCGAGCCGCCGCACCCGGGACGTCGACGACGTGTCCACCGCCTGGCAGCTCGACGCGTACCCGTTCGAAATCCCGTGTGTGGGGCACCCCTCGGACGCGACGATGAGCCCGCAGTCGGCCGTGCGGCTCGGCCAGCTCGGCGGGCTCGGGGTGCTCAACGTCGAGGGCCTGTGGACCCGGTACGAGAACCCGACCAAGATCCTGGAGGAGCTGGCCGGGCTGGGCGAGGACGCCCGCGCCACCAAGCGGCTCCAGGAGGTGTACGCCGAGCCGATCCGTCCGGACCTGATCGCCGAGCGGGTCCGCGAGCTGCGGGCCGGCGGCGGCACCGTGGCCGTCCGGGTCTCCCCGCAGCACACCCTGGCGCTGGCCCCGGTGATCCTCGACGCCGGCGTGGACATCCTGGTCATCCAGGGGACCATCGTGTCGGCCGAGCACGTCTCCACCACCGACGAGCCGCTGAACCTCAAGGAGTTCATCGCCGACCTCGACCTCCCGGTCATCGTCGGCGGCTGCACCGACTACAAGACCGCGCTGCACCTGATGCGCACCGGCGCGGCCGGGGTGATCGTCGGCATCGGCGGCGACGAGTGGTCGACCACCGAGTCGGTGCTCGGCATCCGGGTGCCGATGGCCACCGCGATCGCCGACGCCGCCGCGGCCCGCCGCGACTACCTGGACGAGACCGGCGGCCGGTACGTGCACCTGATCGCCGACGGGGACATCCAGACCTCCGGCGACATCGCCAAGGCGCTGGGCTGCGGCGCGGACGCGGTGATGCTCGGCGAGCCGCTGTCGCTGTGCGAGGAGGCCCCGGCCGGCGGCGCGTGGTGGCACTCCGCGGCCAGCCACCCGTCGCTGCCGCGCGGGGCGTTCGAGGTGGCCGGCGAGCCGCTCGGCGAGATGGAGCGGCTGCTGTTCGGCCCGGCCGACGAGCCGGACGGCCAGCTCAACCTGTTCGGCGGCCTCCGCCGGGCGATGGCCAAGTGCGGCTACCGCGACCTCAAGGAATTCCAGAAGGTCGGCCTCGTCCTCGACCGCTGACCCCACCCCGCACCCCCACCCGCACTTTCACGGGAAGAGTGGTCATTCCGGCCGGGATGGCCACTCTTTCCGTGAATGGGCGCGGGGCGGGGGAGCGGTGGGGTGGGGTGGTTCGGTGGGGTTGTCGAGAGTAGGGCGAGGTGGGGTGTCCGGAACGGGGAGGTGGCCGGGCCGGGGACTGTTGGCCGGTTGCCTCGCCGTGGCAGCCCTCGCCGGCTGCACCGGGGCGCCCCCGGACCCCGACCGCCCCCGCCCCGGCCCGGTCGACGTCGGCGACCCGTACGTTCCCGGCCACGGCAACGGCGGCTACGACGTGGCCGCGTACCGGCTGCGGGTCCGCTACGACCCTGCCGACGACCGGCTCACCGGCCACGCCACGGTCACCGCCACGGCGGACACCGTCCTGTCCCGGTTCAACCTGGACCTCGCCGGCCTGACCGTCACCGCGGTCCGCGTCGACGGGACTCCCGCCCGGCACGCCCGGGACGGGCGCGAGCTGGTGGTCACCCCGGCGCGCGGCCTGGCGAGGGGCGCCCGGTTCGCCGTCGACGTGGAGTACGCCGGGGTGCCTGCGCCGGTCGAGAGCGAGCTGGGCGTCGGCGGCTTCCTGGCCACCCCGGACGGCGCGGTGGCCCTCGGCCAGCCCGATTCGGCGGCCACCTGGTTCCCGGTCAACGACCACCCGTCCGACAAGGCCACCTACGACGTCGAGGTGACCGTGCCGGACGGGCTCGCCGCGCTGAGCAACGGGGTGCCGGTGGGGCGGAGCAGCAGCGGCGGCTGGACCACCTGGCGCTGGGCCGAGCGGGCGCCGATGGCCAGCTACCTGTGCACGCTGGTGATCGGCGACTACCGGGTGACCACGAGCACCCACGCCGGCAAGCCGATGGTCACCGCCGTCGCGGCGGATCTGCCGGCGGACGGGCCGGCCGCCGCCTCGATCGCCCGCACCGGGGAGATCGCGGACTTCCTGGCCGACCGCTTCGGGCCGTACCCGTTCGACTCGTACGGCGGGATCGCGCTCGCCGACGGGCGGATCTCGTACGCGCTGGAGACCCAGTCCCGCCCGGTCTACGGGCCGGGGTTCTTCCTCGCCGGCGGCCCGAACACCGAGGTGGTCGCACACGAGCTGGCCCACCAGTGGTTCGGCGACAGCGTCTCGCTGGACCGGTGGGGCGACATCTGGCTCAACGAGGGCTTCGCGACGTACGCCGAGTGGCTCTGGACGGAGCACGGCGGCGGCCGGACCGCGCAGCGCACCTTCGAACTGCGGCACGCCGCGACCGACTGGTCGCGGCCGTCGGTGGACCCGGGCCGGGCGGACCTGTTCGGCGCCGCCGTCTACCAGCGGGGCGCGCTCGCGGTGCACGCGCTGCGGCGTACCGTCGGCGACGAGGTGTTCTTCCGGATCCTGCGCACCTGGACCGCCGAGCGGCGCGGCGGCAACGCCACCACCGCGGAGTTCGTCGCCCTCGCCGAGCGGGTCTCCGGCAAGCGGCTCGGCGCGTTCTTCGCCGCCTGGCTCGTCGGCGGCACCCCTCCCGCCCTGCCCTGATCCCACCCCCCTGCCCTGATCCCACCCGGCGTGATCGCACCGTGGCCGGCGATCGGTAGGCTGCCGCGGGCGGAGCGGCCGGCCGGGGTCCGGCGGTCCGGGGACCTCCGCCGGGAGGGACGACGTGATGACGCTGACCCTGCGGGGCCTGCGCCCCGGCACCGGGCTGCTGCTGGCCGTTGCGCTGGGGCTGCCCGCCTGCTCCTCGACGCCGACCGAGCCCTCCGCGCCGGAGGCCACCGCGTCGATGACGTCGGCCCGGCAGTTCAGGCCCGGCGCGGCCGGGGCCGGCGACGACTACTTCCCCCGGTACGGCAACGCCGGGTACGACGTGACCCGGTACACCGTGCGGGTCCGTTACGACCCGGCGAAGGACCGGCTGACCGGCACCACCGTCGTGCAGGCCACGGCCACCGCCGACCTGTCCTCGTTCAACCTGGACCTCGCCGGGCTGACCGTGCGGAAGGTGACCGTGGACGGCGTCCCCGCCCGGCACGCCCGCACCGGCGACGAGCTGGTGGTCACCCCCGCCGCCGGGCTGACCTCCGGCAACGGCTTCACCGCCGAGATCGGCTACGACGGCGAGCCGAAGCTGCTGCGCAACGAGGCCCTCGGCGAGGGCGGGTTCCGGGCCACCTCCGACGGCGCGGTGGCCCTCGGCCAGCCCGAGTCGGCCAGCACCTGGTACCCGGTCAACGACCACCCCTTGGACAAGGCCGCGTACGACTTCGAGATCACCGTGCCGGAGGGGCTGACCGCGGTCAGCAACGGGGTGCCGCTGGGGAAGACCACCCGGGCCGGCTGGACCACCTGGAAGTGGGCAGAGCGCTCGCCCATGGCCAGCTACCTGAGCACCTTGGCGATCGGCGAGTTCCGGGTGACCCGCGCCGAGCACAAGGGCCGGCCGGTGTTCAGCGCGGTCACCACCAAGCTGCCGAAGGGGGCCGCGGACGCGTCGATCGCCCGCACCGTCGAGGTGGCCGACTACCTGGAGAGCGTCTTCGGGCCGTACCCGTTCGGCGCGTACGGCGGGGTGGTCGTCTCGGAGCCGGGCATCGGGTACGCGCTGGAGACGCAGAGCCGGCCGGTCTACGCGGCCACCTTCTTCCGCCGGGGCGAGAACACCGGGGTGGTCGCGCACGAGCTGGCCCACCAGTGGTTCGGCAACAGCGTGGCGCTGGCCGGGTGGCAGGACATCTGGCTCAACGAGGGGCTGGCCACGTACGCGGAGTGGCTGTGGGAGGAGCACCGCGGCGGGCGGACCGTGCAGCAGTCGTTCGACGCGGCGTACCTCGGCGCGTCCGGTCAGGTCTGGCGGACCCCGCCGGGGAAGCCGGGGGCGGCGAACCTGTTCAGCGAGTCGGTGTACCAGCGCGGGGGGATGACCGTGCACGCGCTGCGCGTCGCCGTCGGCGACCGGGCGTTCTTCGCGCTGCTGAAGACCTGGGCGGCGGACAAGCGCGACGGCAACGCCACCACCGCGGAGTTCGTCGCCCTCGCCGAGCAGGTCTCCGGCAAGCAGCTCGACGCGCTCTTCGACGCGTGGCTCTACGGCACCGAGCGGCCGGCGAAGCCGGGGGCGACCCGCTGACCCGTCCCGTCCGCGCGGCGGCCCGGTGGACCGGCCGCCCCGGAGCCGGTCACTTCTTCACCACCAGCTCGGGGTGGGCGGCCAGGTACTGCTCGGCGCGGCCCGCCTTCAGCTCGGTGAGGAACTTCCGGCCGACCGGCTTGAGCTGCTCGCCGCGGTAGGCGCTGCCCTTGCCGACCCCCTCGCCGGGCAGGCTGACCAGGACGAGGCGGTCGGCGGGCAGCCCGCCGAGGGCGTACGCGAGGTCGACGATCCTCGGCCCGCCCGCGTAGATCAGGGTGTCGCCGAGCGCGCCGATCACCTGCTCGACCCGGTCCGGCTGCCGGGCCAGGCCCTCGCCCTGGATCTTCGTCACCAGCGCCCGGATGAGCTGCTGCTGGTGGCGCTGCCGGGCGTAGTCCCCGCCGTCCAGGCCGTAGCGCTGCCGGGAGTAGTCCAGCGCCTGCCAGCCGTTCAGGTGCCGTTCGCCCTTCTCGTAGACCATCTGCGGGCCGACGTAGCCGCCGCCGCCCGGCGCCGGGTCGCGGTGCCGGCCGTTGGGCTGCCGGTGCAGCGAGACGGTGCGCTGGTCGATGTAGACGTCGATGCCGCCGACGGCGTTCACCAGCTTCTCGAAGCCCTGGAAGGTGACCACCGCCCCGGCGTCGAGGCGCAGCCCGGTGTACCCGCTGACGGTGCTGCGCAGCAGCTCGTACCCCTGGGCGGCGCTCGGCTCCTTCGGCTTGCCGGGCACCCGGCTGCCGTAGCTCATCGCGTGGGTGAGCTTGGTCTTTCCGCCCTTGTACCCGGCCTTCGGGAAGGCGGGGATGTCGACCAGCAGGTCGCGGGGGAGCGAGAAGACGTACGCCCGGTCCAGTTCCTTCGTCACGTGCGCCACCAGCACGGCGTCGCCGTGCGGCTCCCAGCCGGGCACGCTGACCCGGGTGTCCACGCCGACCATGAGCAGGTTCAGCGGCCCGGTCACGTCGGCCCCCGGCGGCGGGGTGGGGCTCGGCGCGGCCTCCGACGGCGTGGGCGCGGCGGTGACCCGACCCGCCCCGCGCTCGGGCTGCCGGTCGGCGACCAGCCGGTCGGCCACCGTCGCGCCGCCCGCCACCAGGACCAGGGCCGCGAGGACCCCCAGCACCACCCGCCACCGCCGGCGTCCGGTTCCCGCCTGTCCGGCCATGTCACACCCCCGTCCGTACAACGCTCCGACCGAGTCGCCGGGTTGCGGCCGCTGAGCGACGGATCGCCGGCGGCGGGGTGCATGATGCCGCGAAAACGGGCGCTGGCGCGATAGCTACCCGTCGGTAATGATGCGTCCATGCGGTACGACGTGCTCGTCATCGGGTCCGGCTTCGGCGGCAGTGTCACCGCGCTCCGGCTGGCCGAGAAGGGCTACTCGGTCGGCGTGCTGGAGGCCGGGCGGCGCTTCGCCGACGACGAGTTCCCGGAGACCTCGTGGCGGCTGCGCCGGTTCCTCTGGGCCCCGCGCCTCGGCTGCTACGGGCTGCAACGGATCACCCTGCTCCGGTCCGCCGGCCGCGGGGCCGGCGGCGGGGTGCTGGTGCTGTCCGGGGCCGGGGTGGGCGGCGGCTCGCTGGTCTACGCGAACACCCTCTACGAGCCGCTCGACGCGTTCTACGCCGACCCGCAGTGGCGCGACGTCACGGACTGGCGTGCCGAGTTGGCCCGCCACTACGACCAGGCGAAGCGGATGCTCGGCGTCACCACGTACCCGGTGCACACCCGGGCGGACCGGGCGATGCGGGCGGTGGCCGACCGGATGGGCGTCGGCCACACCTACCACTCCACGCCCGTCGGGGTGCACATCGGCCGGCCGGGGGAGCGGGTCGCCGACCCGTACTTCGGCGGGGCCGGCCCGGAGCGCACCGGCTGCACGCACTGCGGGGCGTGCATGACCGGCTGCCGGCGCGGGGCGAAGAACACCCTGGTCAAGAACTACCTGTGGCTGGCCGAACGGCTCGGCGCGCGGGTGCACCCGCTGACCACGGTCACCGCCGTCCGCCCGGCCGACGGCGGCGGCTACCGGGTGGAGACCGTCCGCACCGGGGCCTGGCTGCGCCGGCGTCGCCAGGTGTTCCACGCCGACCAGGTGGTCCTCGCCGCCGGGGCGCTCGGCACCCAGCGGCTGTTGCACGAGATGAAGGCCACCGGGGCGCTGCCCGCCCTGTCGCCCCGCCTCGGCGAGCTGACCCGGACGAACTCCGAGGCGATCCTCGGCGCGTCGGTGCCCCCCGGGCGGGCCCGCGCCGAGGGGCTGGACTTCACCGAGGGGGTGGCGATCACCAGCTCGTTCCACCCCGACCCGCAGACCCACATCGAGCCGGTCCGCTACGGGCGCGGCTCGAACGCGATGGGGCTGCTCCAGTCGCTGCTGGTCGACGGCGGCCCGCACCGGGTCCGGCGCTGGGTGGCCACCCTGCTGCGCCAGCCCGGGACCGCCGCCCGGATGCTCACCGTCCGCAACTGGTCGGAGCGGACCGTCATCGCGCTGGTCATGCAGTCCGCCGACAACTCGCTGACCACCCGCTGGCGGCGCGGCCTGTTCGGCCGGCGGCTGGCCGCCGTCGCGGGCCACGGCGAGCCCAGCCCGACCTGGATCCCGGCCGGCAACGCCGCCGCCCGGCTGCTCGCCGAGGAGATCGGCGGCACGCCCGGCGGGGCGCTCACCGAGCCGTTCAACATCCCGATGACCGCGCACATCCTCGGCGGTGCGGTGATCGGCGTCACCCCGGCCGACGGGGTCATCGACCCGTACCACCGGGTGCACGGCCATCCCGGGCTGCACGTGGTGGACGGCGCGGCCGTCTCGGCGAACCTCGGGGTGAACCCGTCGCTGACCATCACCGCCCAGGCGGAACGGGCGATGTCCCTCTGGCCCAACAAGGGCGAGGCCGATCCGCGCCCGCCGCTCGGGGAGCCGTACCGGCGTCTCGACCCGGTGCCGCCGGCCCACCCGGCCGTCCCGGCGGACGCCCCCGGCGCCCTGCGGGCGTGAGCGGAAGGACGCCCTCTCGACGGCTCCGGCAGGTAATGGCTCCCCGCTCGCCGGAACATCCGCGCGGGAAGGGCCGCCCGCGCACCGGAGCGGGTGTGACTGTCGGTAGGCTTCCTGCACATGAGCACGCCTCGTCCCGTCCTCGTGGTGGACTTCGGAGCCCAGTACGCCCAGCTCATCGCGCGCCGGGTGCGGGAGGCGCGGGTCTATTCCGAGATCGTGCCGCACTCGATGCCGGTGGCCGAGATGCTGGCGAAGAATCCGGCCGCGATCATCCTGTCCGGCGGCCCGGCCAGCGTCTACGCCCCCGACGCCCCGCAGATCGACGCCGGGATGTTCAACGCCGGCGTCCCGGTGTTCGGCATCTGCTACGGCTTCCAGGCGATGGCCCAGGCGCTCGGCGGCACGGTGGCGCGCACCGGTAACCGGGAGTACGGCGGCACCCCGCTGCGCCCCCGCCTCCTCGAACCCGGTGTGTTGCTCCGCGACCTGCCGGCCGACCTGCCGGTGTGGATGAGCCACGGCGACTGCGTCACCGAGGCCCCGACCGGCTTCACGGTCACCGCCGAGTCGGCCGGCGCGCCGGTCGCCGCGTTCGAGGACCTGGCCGGCCGCCGGGCCGGGGTGCAGTTCCACCCGGAGGTCGGGCACACCGCGCACGGCCAGGAGATGCTCACCCGGTTCCTGTACGACATCGCCGGCATCGAGCCCACCTGGACGCCCGCGAACATCATCGACGAGCAGGTCGCCCGGATCCGCGCCCAGGTGGGCGACAAGGAGGTCATCTGCGGCCTGTCCGGCGGGGTGGACTCGGCGGTCGCCGCCGCGCTGGTGCACAGGGCCGTCGGCGACCAGCTCACCTGCGTCTTCGTCGACCACGGCCTGCTGCGGGCCGGCGAGGCCGAGCAGGTGGAGAAGGACTACGTCGCCGCCACCGGCATCAAACTCAAGGTGGTCGACGCGCAGGACCGGTTCCTCGGCGCGCTGGCCGGGGTGATCGACCCGGAGCAGAAGCGGAAGATCATCGGCCGGGAGTTCATCCGGGTCTTCGAGGCCGCCGCCCGGGAGATCGCCTCGCACGGCGACGTCGAGTTCCTGGTCCAGGGCACCCTCTACCCGGACGTGGTGGAGTCCGGCGGCGGCACCGGCACCGCCAACATCAAGAGCCACCACAACGTCGGCGGCCTCCCGGAGGACCTGAAGTTCGCCCTGGTCGAGCCGTTGCGCACGCTGTTCAAGGACGAGGTCCGGGCGCTCGGCCTGGCGCTGGGCCTGCCCGAGGCGATGGTCTGGCGGCACCCGTTCCCGGGCCCCGGCCTGGCCATCCGGATCATCGGCGCGGTCGACCGGGAGCGGCTCGAACTGCTGCGCCAGGCCGACCTGATCGCCCGCGAGGAGTTGACCGCGGCCGGCCTGGACCGGGGCGTCTGGCAGTTCCCGGTGGTGCTGCTGGCCGACGTGCGCAGCGTCGGCGTGCAGGGCGACGGGCGCAGCTACGGGCATCCCGTGGTGCTGCGCCCGGTCTCCAGCGAGGACGCGATGACCGCCGACTGGTCCCGGCTGCCCTACGAGGTGGTCGCCAGGATCTCCACCCGGATCACCAACGAGGTGGCCGAGGTGAACCGGGTGGTCCTGGACGTCACCAGCAAGCCGCCGGGCACCATCGAGTGGGAGTGACGCCGGCTCAGCCGGCCGTCGGCGGTACCGGCCCGTCCGGCGCCCCGCCCGCCCCGGGCGCGGTCGCCGGGGCCGGCGGCCAGGTCGGCTGCGGGCCGTACCCCGGGGTGGGCGACGGGCCGGGCGTCGCGGGGCCCGCCGGGTGCGGCCAGGCCGGTGCGCCGGCCGGCTCCTCCGGCATCAGGAACCACATGATCGGGTACGCCAGCGCGGCGAGCCCGCCGGTGAGCACGGTCGCGACGGCGAACGCCACCCGGACGAGGGTGGGGTCGACGGCGAAGTAGCGGCCGACGCCGCTGGCCACCCCGGCCACCATCCGGTCGGTGGTGGGGCGGCGGAGCTGCTTGTACGGGGCCTGGTGCGGCGGTGTCGAGGTCATGTCCCCAGGTTCCGCGCCGGGCGGCGCGACGACCTCGGTGACGGCCCGGATCGTTACCCTGACCGGCCCCTGATGATCCAGTCATCAGTCAGGAATCTGACTCTTTTCGATCCAGGTAACGCCGGCCGAGGAGAATTCCCCCCCGTGACCACCATGCTGGAGCCGCTCCGCAGGATCGCGGCATACGCAGTTTGTGCTGATTCAGTCGGCCGAGTGTTGCTGGTCCGCGCATCGGAGCGCTCCGGCACCCCCGGAACGTGGTCCCTCCCCGGCGGGGCGGTCGACCACGGAGAGGACCCGAACCACACCGTCGTCCGGGAGACCGCCGCCGAGACCGGGCTCTCGGTCGCCGTCGCCGGGCTGGACGACGTGCTCGCCGACATGCGGGCCCTGCCCGAGCGGGGCATCACCATCCACACCGACCGGCTCATCTACCAGGTCTCGGTGCGGGGCGGCACGCTGGCCGACCGGGTCGACCGGCCCACCGACCTGGCCCGCTGGTTCACCCGCACCGAGGCCCGCGAGCTGCCGCTGCGCGCGTTCACCGCACGCGCCCTCGGCCTGCCCGCCTCCTCGGCCGACGTGGTGCCCGACGAGCCGCCGGAGTTCCCCTCCTTCTACGCGGTCCCGGGCCCGGACGGGCTGCACCGGGCCCAGCGCTTCGCCGCGTACGCGGTGGCGACCGACCCCGAGGGCCGGGTACTGCTCACCCGGGTCTCCGACGGGTACCCGGGCGCCGGCTGCTGGCACCTGCCCGGCGGCGGCACCGACTACGGCGAGCAGCCGGGCGCGGCGCTGATCCGGGAACTTGTCGAGGAGACCGGCCAGCGGGGCCGCCTCGTCGAGCTGCTCGGCGTGGCCAGCCACCGCGACGCCGCCTCGCTCGGCCCCGAGGGCTACCCGATCGACTGGCACGGCGTGCGCGCCTTCTACCGGGTGGCGGTCGACCAGCCCGCCCCGCCCATCGTGACCGACGTCGGCGGCTCCACCTGCGAGGCCCGCTGGTTCGCCCGCGAGGAACTCGGCGCCCTGCCCACCGACCGGCTCACCGAGGTCACGGCCGAGGCCGTCCAGGCCGCCCGGCTCACCTGACCGTCCCGCCCGCCCGCCCGCGCGGGCCCCGGTCGCTCGTCGGGTTGTCGCCGCGACACGCCGTCACGGCAGGCGATAGCTTCATGATCGACCGGGTACGCGGTCCGGGGCGGACGGGGAGGGTGCATGGAGCAGCGGCGGCGGGTCGGGGCGTACGGGGTCTGTCGGGACCGGGCCGGGCGGGTGCTGCTCGTGCGGGGGTCCGACCGGGCCGACTTCCCGGGGGTGTGGCAGCTCCCCGGGGGCGGCCTGGAGCACGGGGAACACCCCGAAGCCGGCGCGCTGCGGGAGTTCGCCGAGGAGACCGGACTCGCCGTCGAGGTGACCGGCCTGCTCGCCGCTGTCGCGGACGTCACACCGCTACCCGGCGCGGGCGTCGAGTTGCACACCGACCGGATCGTCTTCGCCGTGCGGGTGAGCGGCGGTGCGCTCCGGGACGAGGCCGACGGCACCACCGACCTGGTGCGCTGGTCGAGCATCGAGGAAGCGGCCGGGCTGCCGCTGATGCCGTTCACCGCCGAGGCGCTCGGCCTGCCGGTCACCCCGCTGCGGCGGCCCGCACCCGGCACCGCGCCGTACCCCCCGCCGGCGGCCGACCGGCACCAGCGCTTCGCGGCGTACGGCCTGGTCACCGACCCGGCCGGCCGGGTGCTGCTCACCATGATTGCGGACGGTTACCCGGGCGCCGGCTGGTGGCACCTGCCGGGCGGCGGCACGGACCACGGCGAGCAGCCGGCCGGCGGGCTGCTCCGCGAGTTGGTCGAGGAGGCCGGCCAGCTCGGCCGGGTGGTGGAGCTGCTGATGGTCCACAACCTGCACAATCCCGCCGCGCTGGGGCCGGAGGGTCGGCCGCTGGACTGGCACGGGGTGCGGGTGGTCTACCGGGTGCAGGTCGAGAATCCGACCGAGGCGCGGGTCACCGAGCTGGCCGGGGGATCGACGGCCGCGGCGGCCTGGTTCCCGCCCGACCGGCTCGAAGGGCTGCCCATGACCGAGGTCGCGGGCCTGGCAACCGGACATCACGCCGTATAGCGCCCGCCCGCTCAGCCGACATCGAATGGCTCCGGTAGTCTGTGAAGAGGGTTGATGGAGGAACGGGCGATGAAGCCCGAGACAGGAATAACAAGGCGTTTCGCGCGGTTTGACCGAGGTGCAAGTACCGCCGGCAGCTATCGCCAAGCCCCACTCCCCTGTGCAATGGTGTACTCCGCTTGAACGGCTGCCGGGCCAGAAGCGGTCCGGCACGAGACAGCCGGACGCCCGCCCCCGTGGCGGCCAGTCGATCCGGTGATGGAGGAAACGTGCCGAGAGCCCCATGGCGCCGGCGTCGTACTACTGACAGTCCGCGCCCCGCAGGGCGTCGCTGGGCGGGCCCGTTGCGCCGCAGCAGCACGTTCGCCCGCCAAGTGCTGCTGGTCCGGGTGGGTCGCCGCGACGGCGTCGCCGCCGCAGGCACCGACCTGGCATCTCCCGAGCACCGCTACCTCGACCGGCAGCGCCGCCGGTACGGCCTCGACCGGTACGAGCGCACCGAGGTCCAGGCGATCGCGCCGGTGAGCCCGGCCCTCGCCCCCAGCACCCCCGTCGACGATGACTCGTCGATGTCGATCCCGCTGCTGCCGGGCGACCGGACGGCGGCCCGCCGGGCCAAGTTCGCGCTGGTCAACGCCTGCACCCTGGCCAGCCTGGTGCTCGGGATCAACGCCATCTTCCTGGCCATGCAGGGTGAGGTGCGCATCGCCGCGCTCCTCCTCATCGCCTGCGTCGTGTTCGACGGGCTCGACGGCGCGCTCGCCCGCAAGTTCGGGGTGGCCAGTCCGTTCGGCGCCCAGATGGACTCGCTGGCCGACATGTGTTCGTTCGGCCTCGCCGCCCCGGTCGTGGTCTACGCCTCGCTGGCCGGCGAGGCCCCGCCCGCCGCCGCCGCGGTGGCCGCAGCGCTCGTCGCCGCCTGCGCGGCGATCCGGCTCGCCCGGTTCAACGTCTCGCCGAAGGACGGCCGTTTCTTCTGCGGCGTGCCGACCACGATGGCCGCGGCCGTGCTCGCCCTGACCGTCGCCATCGGGCTACCGCTGCCCGGCCTGGTGCAGATCGCGGGGGTCGCGCTGTTGGCCGTCGCGATGGTCTCCAGCTTCCCCTACGCGAAGCTGGCCCGGCTGGTCAAGCTGCCGCCGTGGCTCTGGCTGGCCCCGGTGATCGGCGGGCTCGTCGACGTCCGGCTGACCTTCGCCCTGGTCGTGATGGGCTACCTGGTCAGCGGCCCGCTGCTCTGGCTGCACCAGCGCCGCACCGCCTGACCGACCGATCCACGCGAAAGGGGCGCCGCGGACAAGCGGCGCCCCTTTCGTCGTCTTCCGGATCAGCGCCAGCGGGCGATGACCGTGGACCCGCCGATGACCTTGTCGCCCGGCCCGACGAGCGGGTCGGCCGCGTCGGCCGGCAGGTAGACGTCGGTCCGCGAGCCGAACCGGATCAGGCCGAACCGCTCGCCCCTGGCCAGCAGCGACCCGATCGGTGCGCGCTGCACGATCCGCCGGGCGATCAGCCCGGTGCGCTGCGCGACGACCACCGTGCCGTGCTCGGTGTCCAGCACCGTGTACGCCGCCACGTTGTGCTCGGCGTCCGGCTTCATCGCGTTGACGAAGCCGCCGTCGGCGACGAAGTAGTCGACCACCTTGCCGGCCACCGGGGACCGGTTGACGTGCACGTCCAGCACCGAGAGGAAGACCGCGACCCGCAGCCACTCGCCGTCGCCGAAGCGCTCGTCGTGCAGCCGCTGAACCGAGAGCACCTGCCCGTCGGCGGCCGCCACGACGGCCGACGGGTCCTCGGGGACGTCCCGCTCCGGGTCCCGGAAGAACGCGGCCACGGGGACGGCGGCCAACGCCGGCAGTAGCCACAGCTTCGACTTCGGCCGGACGGCCCGGGTCAGCGCGGCGAGCCCGAGGGCGATCCCGGCGGCAGCCACGCCGTTGGAGTCGATGTGCATGCTCCGGGTCACCGGGACGCTGGACGGCCGGTGGGCCGGGGCGAGTCGGGCCGCGACGGCCGCGCTGGCCGGGGTGAAGCGGAGCCGGTGCACCCGTACCGGCGGGTTGTTGCGCAGCACCAGGTCCACCCCGACGCCGTGCAGCGCGCCCTGCCGCTCGATCTCGGCGGCGGCGCCGGCGGTGCGCCCCGGGGCCGCGGGCGCGGCGAGGCTGAGCACCGCGCCGTCGGCGAGGTATTTGGTCAGGCCGTCGATGGTCGTGCGGGCCTCCTCGGCGGTGCCGGTGAGCGGCTCGGCGGCGATCACCACCTCGGCGGCGTCGGCCTCGGCGAGGGAGTCAACCACCCGAACCCGGTCGGCGACCCAACGGCCCTGGGCCGTCACGTGCTCGTGCAGCGCGGCGGGCGTGGCCGTCGCGGACGGCACCACGGTGAGGGAGTCGCCGGGCAACAGGGCGTCGATCGCCGCGGCCAGCACCGCGGAATCCGGGGCCGCGCCGACCAGCAGGGCGGCCTTCGGGTCGTTGCGCCGGGCGAGCTCGGTGACGAGGGTACGGGCGGCGCGCTCGCCGATGCGGACCGGACCGGGCTGGCCGGAGGTTCGCACGGCGGGGGACTGGGTCATGTCGGACGGGCTCCTGACGGGGTAGAGACGGAATCGCGGCGGGACCGCCACGGCGACCCGGTCGGGTCGGCCGCAGAACGGGCCGGCGACCTGCCGAAGCGCCCACGGGCGCGGCCCGTGCCGGCCGGCGGAGGCGAAGCTCTCCACCGGCCAGCATATGCGCCCGGCGCGGGCGACCGCACCGCCGTGGTCAGCCGTCCGCCCGCTGCGACCCGCGGCGCGGCGCGTCCGGGTCGGACGGGTCGGCCGGCGCGGCCGGGTCGGACGTCGGCCCCACGACGGTCGGATCGGTCGTCGACCGGGGCAGCGGCTCGGTGACCCGCTCGACGGCAGGGCCGGGCGGTGGCCCGCCGGCGGGGTCGGCGTCCAGCGGATCCGCCGGCGTCCAGCGGGCCGGCCCGCCGTCGCTGACCGGCCGGTCCTCGATTGCGCCCCGCCATTCGTCGGTGACCGCCGAGGTGTGCCACTCGTCGGCCGAGGGCGCCTCGGCCTCGGGGAACGGCCGTTCGGAGCCGGTCCGGTCGCCGATGCCGGCGTCCACGGTGTCCGCCGGTGCCGGCCGTTCGGTGTCGCGCCGGTCGCCCCGGCCGGAACGAAGCGCGCCGACCAGGCCCAGCGCGCCGATCAGGATCAGCCCGCCGGCCAGGAACCAGCCGACCGGCGGGAGGTCCAGGCCGAGCAGCTGGGCGAGCAGCCACCACCCGGCCAGGGCGACGAAGACCAGGCCGAAGCCCAGCGACACGACATCGGTGCGATGGGCCTTCACCGGGTCACCTCCAGGTTGCCGGCGTTGATGTGGACGTACAGGCGCAGCTTCCCGCCCCCGGCGCCGTCCGCGCCGAGGTCGGTGCTCTCCCGGAGCCGGCCGTCCAGCCCTCCGGAGCGTTTGCCGAAGACCTTGGCGTCCCCGGCGTTGACCTCGGCGATCGTCGTGACGTCTACGTTCGCCGGCACCACCACGGTCGCCGTCCCGAATTTGATGTCGACGGTGATCTGGGTGTCCTGCTTGTCGAAGTCGATCCCGCGCAGGTCGAGCACGGCGTCGCCGAAGTTGTTCTCGTACCGGTCGGCCAGGTCACGACGGTCGGTGGGGGCCCAGGTGACGTTCCCGTCGATGCCCCGGATCCGGTCGTAGGACTCGGCGACGGTCGCGATGCCGAGCGCCGCCGCGGTGACCAGCCCGAGGGCGATCAGCCAGCGGGCGCGGCCGAACCAGGCGCCGACGAGCAGGCCGAGCCCGATCGTCGCCAGGGCCGCCGCGAAGTACGCCGCCGCGCCCACGTGGACAACGTCCAGCAGGTCGAGCACGGCGACCACCCCGAGCGCCAGGAAGACCAGCGAGAAGGTCACGGCACCCAGCGGGGAGCGTTCCCGGGGCGGCTTCGGGGGCTTGGCCGGGCGGGGCGGTGGGGGAGCCGGCTGCGGGCCCCTGGCGTACGGGCCGTGCGGGGCGAACGGCGGTCGGTAGCCGGCCGGTGGCTGGGGCGCGGCGACCGGCGGGTATCCGGTCGCGGGGAAGCCGACCGGGGGGAGGGCGCCGGTCGACGTGTCCGCCGGCGGCCAGGCGGGGAGCCCGACGGCCGGCCCGACCGGGGCGGCCGTCCACGCGGCGGCGGGCTGCTCGGGCGCCGACGTCCCGGACCGCTGCCCGGCGAACGGCGCCCAGGAGGGCTGACCGGGGACCGAAGGACCGACCGGCGGCAGCCCGGGGCCGGCGGGCGGGGTGAAGAGGCCGGGCGCGGGCCACGCGACCGGCGGCACCGGGCCGGGCGGGGTGGCGGCCGGCGCGCCGGGCACCGGACCGGGGCCGCCCCGGCCGAACGTCCCGCGCTCGCGGTTGAGCAGCAGCGCGCCGCCGACCAGGATGGCCGCGCCCAGCAGCACCGCCCGGAACGCGTCGGTGACGATGTACCCGAAGCTCACCGCCACCAGGATGCTCAGCACGATCACGGTGAGCGGGGACATGCTGGACCGGCCCCGGCCCAGCATGGACTCGACCGGGGAGGCGGTGTCGCCCTCGCCCGGGATGATCAGCCAGGCCGTGACGTACACCAGGATGCCGATGCCGCCGAAGAAGCCGAGCACGGCCAGCAGCACCCGCCACAGCACCGGGTCGGTGTTGGTGGCCCGGCCGATCGCCGCGCAGACGCCGGCCAGGTAGCGGCCCTCGCGGGGCCGGACCAGCCCGTACCGGGAGGTGAAGCCGGCACCCTCGGGCGGGGGGGGCGGCGCCGCGTACCCCCCGGGGGGTGGTGGTGGCGGGCCGCCCGGCCCCGGGCCGTGGGGCCCGGAGGACTCCCCGGCCGGCGGCGACCAGGCCGGGCCGCCCCCGGCGGTCGGCGGCGGCCAGCCGCCCGGCGCGGACGCCCTCGGGTCGGCGGCGCCGGGAGTGCCCGGTTCCGCCGGGGTTCCGGTCGCGGCGGCACCCGGTGTCGCGGGGGAGCCGGTCGCACCCGGCGCTCCCGGCCCGGCGGGTGTCGCCGGCCCGAAGGCGGTCGGTGCGGTCCAGCTGGCAGGCGTGGTGGGCGTCGGATCCGCCGGTGGCGGCCCGTCCGGCCAGGCCGCCCCGGGACGGGGCGGCGGGGCAGCTTCCTCGGTCATGCCTCGATCCTGCTGCCCCGACCGGCCGGGTGGCCTCAGGACCCGACCCTGACCCCACCCTGAGATCCGAGCGGCCGGGATGTCGGGGGCGTCCCCGTGGCCCGTTGGGGTCCCCGCGTGTGACGATCGAGACCGGCACGCCGGTCCGGCGCCCGCCCCGTCGCATCCGAACAGGGAGTATCCGATCAGCGCCGTGATCCAGCCGCCCCGGCTCTACCGGGCGCCCGAGCACCGGATGGCCGCCGGTGTCGCCGCCGGCATCGCCGACCACCTGGGCATCTCGGTGGTGCGGGTGCGGATCGCCTTCACGGTGCTGCTCGGCCTCAGCGGGCTCGGGCTGCTGCTCTACGCCGCCTTCTGGGCGGTCGTCCCGCTTCGGCCGGGCGACACCGCCGTCCCGCCCCGGCGGGACATCGGGCAGTTGCTGCCGTTCGTGGCGATCGGGCTCGGGGTGCTGCTGGTGCAGGTGATGGTCTTCGACTCGGTCGGCGCGGCGGGCACCGCCGGCTGGCTGGTCGCGATCATCGCGGTGGGTGCCGGGGTGATCTGGCACCAGGCCGCGCCGGAGCGCCGTCGGCAGTGGGGTGAGTCGATGCCGGTGCCCTGGCTGGGCGCGGTGGTGGAGGAGAGCGACCGGCGGGCCTTCGTGCTGCGGTTCATCGGCGGCGGGGTGCTGGTCGCGGTGGGCATCATCGGCGTCGTGGCGGTCTACTCGCCGGTGCAGAACTTCGACGTGGTGCTCAACGGCGTCATCTTCGCGCTGGTCGGGCTGGCCGGCGTGGGGGTGGTGGCGGCACCGGTGCTCTGGCGGACGTACAACCAGCTCCGCTCTGAGCGCGAGGGGCGCATCCGTGAGCAGGAACGGGCGGAGCTGGCCGCCATGGTGCACGACCAGGTGCTGCACACCCTCGCGCTGATCCAGCGCAACGCCGCCGACGTGACGACCGTGCAGCGGCTGGCACGTGGCCAGGAGCGTTCGCTGCGCAACTGGCTCTACAAGCCGGCCGCCTCGCCCACGGAACGGTTCGCGGCGGCCCTGGAACAGGCCGCGGCCGAGGTCGAGGACACCTTCGCGATCACCGTGGAAGCGGTGGTGGTGGGCGACCGGGACACCGACGAGCGGATCGGCGCGCTGGTCGCGGCGGCCCGGGAGGCGCTGGTGAACGCGGCCCGGCACGCCGGGGTACGGACCGTCTCGCTGTACGCGGAGGTGGAGCCGGACCAGGTGAGCGCCTTCGTCCGGGACCGGGGCAAGGGCTTCGACCCGGATACCGTGGAAGACCACCGGCACGGGGTCCGGGGGTCGATCATCGGACGGATGAGGCGGCACGGCGGCCGGGCGGAGATCCGCTCCGAGCCGGGTGAGGGGACCGAGGTCCGGTTGATCCTGCCGATCTCCCGCGACCAGTCCACGACGGAGAGGGAGAGATGACCATGGCCGAGCACGGGCCGGTCGAGGGGGCACAGGGCCGCCCCGAGCGGCTGCGCGTCTTCCTCGTCGACGACCACGCCATGTTCCGCGCGGGGGTCCGCGCCGAGTTGGGAGCCCATGTCGAGGTGGTGGGCGAGGCCAGCACGGTGGCCGAGGCGGTCGCTCGGATCGCCGCCACCGGTCCCGACGTCGTGCTGCTGGACGTGCACATGCCCGACGGCGGCGGCCGGGCGGTGCTGGAGGCGATGCGCCGGACCCACCCGCAGGTGCGGTTCCTGGCGCTGAGCGTCTCGGACGCGGCGGAGGACGTGATCGGCCTCATCCGGGCCGGCGCCCGGGGCTACGTCACCAAGACCATTTCCCCGGACGACCTGGCCGCGGCGGTGCGCCGGGTGGCCGACGGGGATGCCGTGTTCAGTCCTCGGCTGGCCGGGTTCGTGCTGGACGCCTTCGCCGCCCGACCGGATGCCCCGGTGGCCGACCCGGAGCTGGACCTGCTCACCAACCGGGAGCGCGAGGTGCTCCGGTTGCTCGCCCGGGGGTACGCGTACAAGGAGATCGCCAAGGAGCTCTACATCTCGATCAAGACGGTCGAGACGCACGTGTCGAACGTGCTGCGCAAGCTCCAGATGTCCAACCGTTACGAGCTGTCCCGCTGGGCGGCGGACCGTCGCCTGGTCTGACGCCGGCCGGGGCCGGCCCGGTCACTCCGTCCGCAGGACGGTGAACGCCTCCGCCAGCCGGCCCGGCGGCAGCCCGGCGTTGTCGGCGACCGTGGTGAGCCGGTCCCGGACCCAGGCCTCCACGTCCAGGTGGGCGGTCTGCGAGCGGTGCGCGCGCATCGCGGCGACCTTGCGGTCGTACCGGTCGGTGACGTCGACCACATGGTCCGGGCCGGGGCCGCCGGCGTACCAGACCTCGCGGACCACCCACGGCGCCAGCCCGGCGGCCAGCAGCTCGGGGTGTGCGAACCGGTTGCGCGCGTCCGGGTAGATCGCGCAGGTGGTGGCCTCGCCGACGGCCAGGTGGTCGGGGTGGCTCGGGCCGGTCAGTTGCTCCCAGCGGCGCAGCGGGGAGCTGGTCAGCACCCGGTCGGGTCGGAATCGACGGATCACCGCGGTGATGTCCCGGCGCAGCGCGGTCGTCGGGGCGAGGGTGCCGTCGACGTACCCGTCGAGGAACTCGACCCGGCGCACCCCGACGGCCGCGGCGGCGGCGTGCTGCTCCTCCCCGCGCAGCCGGGGCACCTCCGCGCGGGGCGTGTCGTCGAACCCGCCGGCGTCACCCCGGGTGACAATGAGGTAGGCCACCTCCGTCCCCTCGTCCACCCAGCCGGCTATGGTGCCCGCACAGCCGAATTCGACATCGTCCGGATGGGCAAAAACGGCCAGCGCACGGTGGATGCCGGCGAGCGCCGGGGCGGAGGCGGGGAAGCTCACAGAGCCGAGCCTACGCGTCGACCTGGGCGAGGGGAGTCGACCACGTTTTCCCTGGTCAGGGCGATGTTATCGGGTCGTATCATGATCTTTTCTCAAGTATCGGCAACGCTGCGACCAACTAACGGCTTGATAACGGCACCTTCACGTAACGGGCCGGTAGGTGTCACAGTTGCAGCACCTCACCCCCGGCGTGAGGCACCCACGCACGGTCCCGCGACCACGGAAGCCGCTGAGCAGTCACGGTTCGTGGTCGCCCGGCCCTGCGCGGAGCCGAGCCCGGTGTGGTGTGGTGGCCCGGCGGATCGGTGCATCAGGGGTGTCCCGATTTCTCTGCGTTAAACCGGCGGTGAGCGGTTGCGGTCGCCGGCGGTGTCACCCCCATACGTGCGTGAGAACTCACGACGGAACCAGGCTAGAAAGAGGAGGCCCCTCGGAATGAGAGTCTCGAAGCGGGCGAGTGGCGCGATCGCGTTGGGTGCGGCTTTCGCGCTCGTCGTGACCGGCTGCTCCAGCAGCGACGACGGCGGCGACGCCGGCAACAGCGCGGACGGTGTCATCACGATCGACGGCGGCGAGCCGGAGAACCCGCTGGTCCCGTCGAACACCACCGAGACCAACGGTGGCAAGCTCATCGACTGGTTGTGGACCGGCCTGGTTGAGTACCCCAACGACGGTGGCGCCCCGCGGAACGCCCTCGCCGAGTCGATCGAGACGACCGACTCGAAGGTCTACAAGATCAAGATCAAGCAGGACACGAAGTTCCACGACGGCACCGCCGTCAAGGCGAAGAACTTCGTTGACGCCTGGAACTGGGGCGCCTACTCGCCGAACGGCGCGCAGAACTCCAGCTTCTTCGCGGACATCCAGGGCTTCGACGAGGTCAACACCGCCGACCCCGACGGCGCGGACGGCCCGCAGAAGGCCCCGGAGCCGAAGGCCAAGGTCATGTCCGGCCTGAAGGTCGTCGACGACTGGAACTTCGAGGTCACGCTCGCCGCGCCGACCGCCGTGTTCCCGACCAAGCTCGGCTACAGCACCTTCATGCCGCTGCCGGACGCGTTCTTCGCGGGCACCGCGGAGGACTTCGGCAAGAAGCCGGTCGGCAACGGCCCGGTCAAGTTCGTGTCGTGGGAGAACAACGTCCTCATCAAGCTCACGCGGTTCGACGACTACCAGCTGCGCGACAAGATGAAGATCAAGGACGTCAACGTCAAGCTCTCGCAGAACGACGACGCCGTCTACAGCGAGCTGGTCTCCAACAACATCGACTTCCAGCAGCAGGTTCCGGTCTCCTCCCTCGCGGGTGACAAGTGGAAGACCGACCTCGGCGACCGGGCCATCTCGTCGGTCGCCCCGGTCACCGGCATCATCGCCTTCCCGATCTACGACAAGCGCTTCCAGAACCCGAAGCTGCGTCGCGCCGTCTCCCTGTCGATCAACCGGCAGGAAGTCACCGACAAGATCTTCTTCGGCAACCGCAAGCCGGCCGACAGCTGGGCCAACCCGTTGGCCCCGGGCGCGGCGCCGGGCAACTGCACCGCCTGCCAGTTCAACGTCGACGAGGCCAAGAAGCTCCTCGCCGAGGCCGGTGGCTTCAGCGGCGAGATGGTCTTCTACTACAACGCGGACGCCAGCCACAAGGAGTGGATGGAGGCCGTCGCGCAGCAGGTCAAGACCAACCTCGGCATCAACGCCCGCGCCGAGGGCGTGCCGACCTTCGCGGTGTTCCGGCAGAACATCAACGCCCACAAGATGAAGGGCCCGTACCGCGCCGGCTGGCAGCAGGACTACCCGGACGTCGAGAACTGGGTCAACCCGCTCTACGTGACCGGTGGCTCCTCGAACGACGGCCTGTACAGCAACAAGCAGGTCGACGCCCTGGCCAAGGAGGCCAGCGCCGCGCCGAGCCTGGACGCCTCGCACGCCAAGTTCGCCGAGGCCGTCAAGCTGATCGACGCTGACGCCCCGTCGATCCCGGTCTACTTCAGCGGCCAGCAGTCCGGCCGCTCGGACAAGATCAAGAAGATGGAGCTGACCAACGTCGGCGAGCTCGACATCACCTCGGTCGAGCTCTGATCCGTACGGTCTGACCCCGGGTCGGGCTCACCTACCGGTGGGTCCGGCCCGGGGCCGTCTCGCGAGGGGTGTACAACATCCCTCGCCACGTTGACGCCATCCGTGTCGGCCCCCTCGCCCGGCGCGCCCCCTGTCAGGAGGACCCCCCATGGGCCGTTATCTGTTGAGACGGCTACTGCAACTCGTCCCGGTCTTCATCGGTACGACATTCCTGATCTACTGGCTCGTCTGGTCCGTGCCGGGCGACCCGTTCGCCGGCAAGTGCGGCGACCGCCGGTGTCCGGACACGTACATCAACTTCATGACCGAGAAGTACCAGCTCGACGAGTCGATCTGGGTGCAGTACGCCACCTACATGAAGAACCTGTTCCAGGGGGACTTCGGCGTCACGTACAACAACATCGCCGTCGGCGACATCATCGCCGCCGCGTACCCGAACACGCTGAAGCTCGCGGTGGTGGCCCTGGCGATCGAAGCGATCATCGGCCTGTCCGCCGGTGTCCTGACCGGCCTGCGGCGCAACGGCTTCCTCGACAACCTGGTCCTCGTCTCCACCCTGTTCCTGATCGCGCTGCCGGTGTTCGTCGTCGGCTTCATCCTGCAGTGGCTGCTCGGCGTGAAGTGGGGCATCGTCAACCCGACCGTCTCCAGCGAGATGCGGCTGTCGGAGCTGATCATGCCGGGCTTCGTCCTGGGCAGCGCGTCCATGGCGTACGTCGCCCGGGTGGCGCGGACGAGCATCGCGGAGAACCGCCGGGCCGACTACGTCCGGACCGCGATCGCCAAGGGCCTGCCGATGCGCCGCGTCGTCGGCGTGCACCTGTTGCGCAACTCGCTGATCCCGGTGGTCACCCTGCTCGGCACCGACCTCGGCGCGCTGATGGGCGGTGCCATCGTCACCGAGGGCATCTTCAGCATCAACGGCATCGGCCGCTCCGTCCTCCGGGCGATCGTCACCAAGGAGAGCGCTACCGTTGTCTCCATCGTGGTGGTCCTCGTGCTCGTCTACCTCCTGATGAACCTGGTGGTGGACCTGCTCTACGCCGCCCTGGACCCAAGGATCCGCTATGAGTGAGCAGCGCGGCGAACGAATCCTGAACGCAGCGTGCCGTGACCACCGTCCCGGCACCCAGCGGAGCGAGGTGGCGGCATGAGTGACCCCAGTACCGCATCGATCGTCTCGACCCCGTCGGCGACCACGTCCACCGAGGCCGAGCCCGGCGCCCCCGTCGGCGCCGGCCTGCCGGAGAACGTCCGCAGGGAGAAGCCCCGCGGCCTGCTCGGCGACGCCTGGCGCGACCTGCGCCGCAAGCCGCTGTTCTGGATCTCGGCGACGTTCATCCTGATCTTCATCCTGATGGCGGCCTTCCCGTCGCTGTTCACCAACGGCGACGCGGTCAACGGCGCGCTGGCGAACAGCCGGGTCGAGCCCTCGGGCGACGCCTGGTTCGGGTACGACGTGCAGGGCCGGGACGTCTTCGCCCGGGTCATCTACGGCGCCCGCGCCTCGATCATCGTGGCCCTGGTCTCCACCATCGGCACGCTGCTGATCGGCGGCACGATCGGCATGATCGCCGGCTACCGCGGCGGCTGGGTGGACTCCCTGCTCTCCCGCTTCGGCGACATCTTCTTCGGCCTGCCCTTCGTGCTCGGCGCGATCGTCATCCTGACCACCTTCAACGGGGCGGGGTCGAGCAACAACGAGTGGTACATCATGGGTCTGGTCATCATGTCCCTGGTCGTGCTGAGCTGGCCGGTCGTGATGCGCCTGATGCGCTCCTCGGTGCTGGCCACCAGGGAGGCCGACTACATCGTGGCGGCCCGGGCGCTGGGAGCCGGCACCGGCCGGATCATCATCAAGCACCTGCTGCCGAACTGCCTGGCCCCGCTGCTGGTCTACGGCACCATCCTGGTCGGGTCGTTCATCGGCGCGGAGGCGACGCTGTCCTTCCTGGGCATCGGCCTGAAGAGCCCGGTGGTCTCGTGGGGCATCATGATCAGCGAGGCGCAGAACTACATCCGGGTCTCGCCCTTCCTGCTCTTCTTCCCCTCCGCGTTCCTCGTCACCGCCGTCCTCAGCTTCGTGATGCTCGGTGAGGCGGTCCGCGAGGCCCTCGATCCGAAACTGCGCTAGGGGAGATTGAGTTGTCCGACATTCTCGTGACCGAGCAGTCCCAGCCGGGCGCCGACGGATCCGGCCGCCCCTCAGGCCGCCTCCTGGAGGTCGAGGACCTGCGGGTGGAGTTCCGCACCCGGGACGGCGTCGCCAAGGTCATCAACGGGGTCACCTACCACGTCGACGCGGGGGAGACCCTCGCCGTGCTCGGCGAGTCCGGCTCCGGCAAGAGCGTCACCGCTCAGGCAGTCATGGGCATCCTCGACACGCCGCCCGGGTTCGTCACCGGGGGCCAGGTCCGCTTCCACGGCAAGGACATGCTCGCCATGTCCGGCGAGGAGCGCCGCCGCATCCGCGGCGAGGGCATCGCGATGATCTTCCAGGACGCGCTCTCCGCGCTGAACCCGGTCTTCACCATCGGGTTCCAGATCGCCGAGCAGTTCCGGGTCCGGCGGGGCATCGGCCGCGCCGAGGCCAAGAAGCGTGCCATCGAGATGCTCGACCAGGTCAAGATCCCGAACGCCAAGGGCCGGTTCAGCAACTATCCGCACCAGTTCTCCGGCGGCATGCGGCAGCGCGCGATGATCGCGATGTCGCTGGCGCTCGACCCGGAGGTGCTGATCGCGGACGAGCCGACCACCGCGCTCGACGTGACCGTGCAGGCCCAGATCATGGACCTGCTCGCCGAGCTCCAGCGCGAGCGGCAGATGGGCCTGATCCTGATCACCCACGACCTCGGCGTGGTCGCCGACGTCGCGGACCGGATCGCCGTCATGTACGCCGGGCGGATCGTCGAGGAAGCCGACGTCTTCGAGCTGTACGGCAAGCCGGCGCACCCGTACACCATCGGCCTGATCGACTCGATCCCGCGGATGGACGAGCGGGGGCAGCAACTTCGCACCATCAAGGGTCTGCCGCCGAACCTGATGAACATCCCGCCGGGCTGCCCGTTCAACCCGCGCTGCCCCATGGCGCAGCCGGTCTGCCGGGAGAAGGTGCCGCCGCTGCTGCAGATCGGCAGCAACCGGGCCAGCGCCTGCCACTTCGCCGAGGAGCTGGTTAACCGTGACTGAGAACATCCTCGAGGTCCGTGACCTGGTCAAGCACTACCCCGTCACCCAGGGCATCGTCTTCAAGAAGACCATCGGTCAGGTCAAGGCCGTCGACGGGGTCTCGTTCGAGCTGAAGTCCGGCGAGACGCTCGGCCTGGTCGGCGAGTCCGGCTGCGGCAAGTCGACGCTGGCCCGGGTCCTGATGAACCTGGAGCGGCCGACCGCCGGCAGCGTGCTCTACAAGGGGCAGGACATCTCCAAGCTGTCCGGCGGCGCGCTGCGCCGGCTGCGCCGGCAGATCCAGCTGGTCATGCAGGACCCGTACACCTCGCTGAACCCGCGGATGACGGTCGGCGACCTGATCGGCGAGCCGTTCGAGATCCACCCCGAGGTGGCCCCGAAGGGCAGCCGGCGGCAGAAGGTCAGGGAGCTGCTCGACCTGGTCGGGTTGAACCCGGAGCACATCCACCGGTACCCGCACCAGTTCTCCGGCGGCCAGCGCCAGCGCATCGGCATCGCCCGGGCGCTCGCCCTGCGTCCGGAGATCATCGTCTGCGACGAGCCGGTGTCGGCCCTGGACGTCTCCATCCAGGCCCAGGTGATGAACCTGCTGGAGAAGCTCCAGGCCGAGTTCGGCCTGTCGTACGTCTTCATCGCCCACGACCTGTCGGTGGTCCGGCACCTGTCGGATCGGGTCGCGGTGATGTACCTCGGCAAGATCGTCGAGGTCGGCACCGAGGACGAGATCTACGAGCGGCCGACCCACCCGTACACCCAGGCGCTGCTGTCGGCGGTGCCGGTGCCGGACCCGACCCTGCGCGACCAGAAGGCGATCATCCGGCTCACCGGTGACGTCCCCTCGCCGGTCAGCCCGCCCTCGGGCTGCCGGTTCCGCACCCGGTGCTGGAAGGCGCAGGACGTCTGCGCCGAGCAGGTCCCGCTGCTGGAGATCCGTTCCGGCTCGGACCACGCGAGCGCCTGCCACTTCGCGGAGAAGCGCGAGATCCTCGCCACCCACGAGGCCTGAGCCAACCGGGCTGACCGCCCCCGACCGCCTGCCGGCGTCCGAGCGACACCGGCAGGCGGTCCTCCGTCTCTCCCACCCACCCATCCGCCCGCGCGCCACCCGCCCGGGTGGTCACGCAAATACGCGGAAGCAGGGGCCTCATGGTCGCGCGGAGGCCACGCTTTCCGGGTATCTGCGCCGCCGTGACCGGTGGCGGGCACCTCGCGGGTACGGCCGTTACAGCGGGCCGCGGCCGGCGCGGAGCAGCAGCAGGGCGAGCTGGGTGCCGTCGGCGCCGAGGGTTTGGCGGAACCGTTCAAGGATCTCCCGTTCCCGGCTGAGCACCAGCCGGGTGCCGCCGGAGGCCATCCGGGTCGCCCCGACCTCCCGGGACAGGGCGGCCCGCTCCTGCCACAGCTCGATCAGGGTGCGGTCGATCTCGTCGATCCGCTCCCGGATGGCGACGATCCGTGCGCCCGCCGCCGAGTCGTCGGTCCCGGTCCGGGGCGTCCCGCCGGCCGTCGAAGCCGGCTCCGGCCTGCCGTCGCCGGCCTCGTGCTCGTCGTCCGGCCGGGACTGTGCCACGCTGCCGCTCTGCTCCACCACGTCTGTCATCATCGCCGTACCCCTCGGACGTCGGGCCCGGTGCCCGGATCCCGGGACGGAAAAGCCCCGGGCTCTCCAGAGCCCGGGGCTTTTCGTAGGTCTGATCTGATCAGGCGCGACCTACGGCTGCCGGACTCCCGGTGCCGTAGTAAAAGTAGAAGCGCTGACCGAACACGTCGTCGAGTATGCCCACCCGCCGACCCGATCCGCAAGGATTCCCGCCGGGTCCACGGGGATCCGCGGTGCGGGGACCCCTTCTCCGGGCCGGCGTCAGCGGGGAGAAGGGGCCCCTGCGCGTACCTCAGCCGAGGCGGGTGATCCGATCGGCCGGGCCAGGAGCCACCGGGGCGCCCGCGCCCACGTACGACACCAGGGCGTCGACGTCGAAGCCGGGGGCGGTGGTACGGCCGGTGCCAGCCGCCAGCTCGGTGAAGCCGTCGCCGCCGTTGGCCAGGAAGTCGTTCGTGGTGACCCGGTAGCCCGCCGCCGGGTCGACCGGGGTCCCGTTCAGCGCCAGGGCGCTCACCCGGGAGCCCGCCGGGGCGGTGCTGTCGTACGAGTAGGTCAGCCCGGCCGAGACCTGGAGGATCCGCTGGGCGGTCTGCCCGTTGAAGCCCGGGAACTGCTGCTCCAGCACGTTCTTGAGCTGGGCCCCGGTGAACGTCTGGGTGACCACCAGGTTGTTGAACGGCTGCACGCTGAACGCCTCGCCGTAGGTCACCTCACCCGGCGCCTCGCCGCCGGCCGACGCACCGTACGACAGGGAGGCCCGAACGCCGCCCGGGTTCATCAGGGCGATCTGCGCCCCGTCGCCGGCCGTGTACGCGAGCTGCGCGTCGGCGATCACGTCGCCGAGCGGGCTCTCGCCGTTGGGCCGGACGTCCCGGACGATGTCCGCGCTGATCCTCCCGACCACCCGGTTGGCGATCGGGGCGACCGCCGTGCGGTACTTGTCGGACAGCGCCTTCGCGCCCGCGTCGACCAGCGCTGGGTTGCGGGCGAACACGCCCGGGGCGCTCTGCTGCCAGGTGCCGTCGGCGTTACGGACGCCGTTCTCGACGACCACGTTTCGGGCGGTGATCCCGGTGAACCGGCCGGAGCGGCGGTCCAGCGAGTAGTCCACGTCGGTGATGAGCTGGCCGTTGGTGCCGGCGCTGGTGACGACGCTCTGCTGGCCGGCCGAGTTCGGCAGCGAGCAGGAGTAGAAGCGGTGGGTGTGGCCGGAGACGACCAGGCCGAACTCCGGCCGCAGGCCGCGCACGATGTCCACGATCGGGCCGGAGAAGTTGGCGCAGTCGGAGACGCCCGGGGTGCTCGGCGGCGGGGACTGCGCGCCGCCCTCGTGCACCAGCAGCACCATCGCCTTGACGCCGAAGAGCTTGAGCAGCCCGCCCCACTTGTTGGCGGTCTCCACCTCGTCCTTGAAGGTGACCGAGGTGATGCCGGCGGGGTTGACGATGCCCGGGGTGCCCTCCAGGGTGACCCCGACGAAGCCGACCGGCACGCCGTTGACGAGCTTGACGTCGACCGGGGGCAGGATCGGCAGGCCGGTCTTCTTGCTGACCGTGTTGGCCGCGAGGTAGGTGAACTTCGCGCCGGCGAAGCCGTCGCCGTCCTGGCAGCCGTCGACCGGGTGGCAGCCGCCCTTGTTGAGCCGGATCAGCTCGTTGACGCCCTCGTCGAACTCGTGGTTGCCGACCGAGCTGACCTGGAGGCCGATCTCGCCCATCAGCTCGATCGTCGGCTCGTCATGGAACGCGGCGCTGACCAGCGGCGAGGCGCCGACCAGGTCGCCGGCGCCGACGGTGGTGCTGGTCCGTCCCTCGGCCTTCGCCTCGGCGCGGAGCTTCTTCAGCCAGGTGGCGAGGTACTCGACGCCCCCGGCCGGGGTGCCGTTGACGGTGGCGCCGCTGCCCGCGGGCGGGTCGATGGCGCCGTGGAAGTCGTTGTAGCTGAGGAAGTTGCCCTTGACCTCGCCGCCGAGCGGCTTGGCGTAGGAGACCGAGACCGGGGCGAGAGCCGCCCAGGGGTCGGCGGCCGGGGCCGGCGCGGGCCGCGTGGCGGCCGGCAGGGTGGCGACGACGGCCAGTGCGAGGGCCGGCGCGGCGAGGTGACGCAGCACCGCCCGACCGCGCGAGCGCGGTTGACTCATGGTTTTTCTCCCAAATCGTGTACGGGGGAGGGATCCGGGGTTTCCCGGCCATCGTCGTGGATCGGGGACGGAGGCGCCAGAGCCGGTCGGGTGACGGGTTGGTCTCTTCGGGCTGCGCGCCGAGCCACGGGGGCGGCGGCGGGCGGGGCGGTGAGTCGGGAAGTGTCCGGCGGGCGGCATAGACTCGCCCTGCGATGCAGCCTCTCTTCGACATCCCCGCGTCCCCGCCCGAGCCCGAGCCCGCGTCGGCCCCGCCGCGCCGCGCCGGCCCGCCGGTCCGGCTCGACCCGCAGCAGCTGGTGGAGGGCCTGAACGGCCCCCAGCGTGACGCCGTCACGCACGCCGGCTCGCCGTTGCTGATCGTGGCCGGCGCCGGCTCGGGCAAGACCCGGGTGCTCACCCACCGGATCGCGTACCTGCTCGCCGCCCGGGACGTGCACCCCGGCGAGATCATCGCGATCACCTTCACCAACAAGGCCGCCGGTGAGATGAAGGAGCGGGTGACCCACCTGGTGGGCCCGCGCGCCCGGCTGATGTGGGTGTCGACGTTCCACTCGGCCTGCGTGCGGATCCTGCGGGCCGAGCACGAGCACGCCGGCCTGAAGTCGACCTTCTCGATCTACGACGCCGACGACTCCCGCCGGCTGATGCAGATGGTCGCCCGCGAGCTGGACCTCGACCCGAAGCGCTACCCGGCGCGCGGGCTGGCCGCCCAGGTCTCCAACCTGAAGAACGAGCTGGTCGACCCGGAGGAGTTCGCCGGGCGGGCCAAGGGCCCCAACGAGCGGGCGCTCGCCGAGGCGTACACGCTCTATCAGCGGCGGCTGCGCGAGGCGCACGCGCTGGACTTCGACGACTTGATCATGACCACCGTGCACCTGTTCCAGTCGCACCCGCACGTCGCGGAGAGCTACCGCCGCCGGTTCCGGCACGTCCTGGTCGACGAGTACCAGGACACCAACCACGCCCAGTACACCCTGATCAAGGAGCTGGTCTCCGGCACCGAGGGGATCGAGCCGGCCGAGCTGTGCGTCGTCGGCGACGCCGACCAGTCGATCTACGCGTTCCGGGGCGCGACGATCCGCAACATCCTGGAGTTCGAGCGGGACTTCACCGACGCCCGCACGATCCTGCTGGAGCAGAACTACCGCTCCACCCAGACCATCCTGAACGCCGCCAACGCGGTGATCGACCGGAACACCTCCCGCAAGCCCAAGCGGCTGTGGAGCGACGCGGGGGCGGGCGAGCAGATCGTCGGGTACGTCGCCGACACCGAGCACGCCGAGGCGGACTGGGTGAGCCGGGAGGTCGACCGCCTGGTTGACGCCGGGGCCGCCCGCCCCGGCGACGTGGCGGTCTTCTATCGCACCAACGCCCAGTCCCGGGTCTTCGAGGAGGTGTTCATCCGGATCGGCCTGCCCTACAAGGTGGTCGGCGGGGTGCGCTTCTACGAACGTAAGGAGGTCCGCGATGCGCTGGCCTACCTGCGCGCGGTGGTCAACGACGACGACACGGTCAGCCTGCGTCGCGTCCTGAACACCCCCCGCCGGGGCATCGGCGACCGCGCGGAGGCGTGCGTCGAGGCGCTCTCCGGCCGGGACCGGGTCTCCTTCGGCGCGGCGCTGCGCCGGGCCAAGGACGCCCCGGGCATCTCCACCCGGGCGGCCAACGGCATCGGCGACTTCATCGCGCTGCTCGACGGTGCGCGGGAGCTGGCCGAGACCGGCACCCCCGAGGAGGTGCTGGAGGCGCTGCTCACCCGCTCGGGTTACCTCAGCGAGCTGGAGGAGAGCCTCGACCCGCAGGACGCCGGCCGGGTGGACAACCTCCAGGAACTGGTCAGCGTCGCCCGGGAGTACACCGAGCGGATCGAAGCGCTGGGCGCCGAGGGGGAGCGGGCCACCGTGGCCGGCTTCCTGGAGCAGGTCGCGCTGGTCGCCGACGCGGACCAGATCCCCTCCGACGACCCGGACCACCAGGGCGTGGTCACCCTGATGACCCTGCACACCGCCAAGGGACTGGAGTTCCCGGTGGTGTTCCTCACCGGGCTGGAGGACGGCGTCTTCCCGCACCTGCGCTCACTGGGCGACACCCGGGAGCTGGAGGAGGAGCGCCGGTTGGCGTACGTGGGCATCACCCGGGCCCGCCAGCGGCTCTACCTGTCCCGCTCGGTGACCCGCTCGGCGTGGGGGCAGCCGGCCTACAACCCGCCGTCGCGGTTCCTGGAGGAGCTGCCGCCGGAGCTGGTCCGTTGGGAGCGCACCGAGGGGACGTACACCTCGTGGGCCGGGGGTGGCGGCGGCGTCGGCGGTCGCGCGGACCGCCCCGGCGGCTTCGCCGGGGGGACGCCCAAGGCGGCCCAGCTGGCCAAGCGGCTCGGCGTGGACGGCAGCCGGCTGACCACGGCCAGCGAGCTGCCGCAGGGGCCCAAGGTGGCGGCCGGGGACCGGGTCAACCACCAGCGGTACGGCCTGGGCCGGGTGCTCGCCGTCGAGGGGCACGGCCCCGGGGCGCGGGCGCAGATCGACTTCGGCGACCAGACGATGTGGCTGGTGCTGCGGCACGCCCCGGTCGACAAGCTCTGACCCGCCCGCCCGCCGGCCCGGCCGGCGTACTGCCGGACCGGGCCGTACTGCCGGGTTGCGCTGCCGGCCGGGCCGTGCCGCCGGGCCGGGCGCCGGGGCGCGGGCGCCTCGGGCGGCGGGCTGTCAGCAGGCCACGTCGATGCCCCGGGCGCGCAGGAACGGCGCGGGGTCGATCTGGTTCCACATCTGGCCCTGGTGCACCTCGAAGTGCAGGTGCGGGCCGGTGGAGTCGCCGGTGGAGCCCTCGTAGCCGATGACCTGCCCCGCCTTGACCTTCGCGCCGACGCCGACGGCGGTGCGGCTCTGGTGGGCGTAGTGGGTCAGGTAGCCGTTGCCGTGGTCGACGAAGACGGAGATGCCGTACCCGTCGCCGACGTCACCGGCCTTGACCACGGTGCCCGCGGCGGCGGCGCGGATCGGGGTGCCCGCGGGCAGGGCGAAGTCGATGCCGGCGTGCAGGGTGCCCCACCGTTGGCCGTAGCAGGAGGTGATCTGGGCGCCCGCCATCGGGATGACCCAGGCCGGCGCGGGCTTGTTGGTCTTCTTCGGCGTGGGCTTGGGCTTCGGCTTCGGCTTCGTGGTGACCTGCTTCGTCGGGCCGGCGCTGGCGCCAGCGCTCGACGGGCTCGGCGACGGGGTGGTGGGGCTGGCGGACGGGGTGACCGGGGCGGCCGACTCGCGGACGGAGCGGTCGGCCCGGGCGGCGGCCTCGGCGCGGTCCTGGGCGTCGATCGCCACGGCGGCCGGGGCCGGCTCGTCCCCGCCGCCCGTGGTGGCGACGGCGACGCCGGCGAGGCCGAGCCCGACCAGGGCCGCCGCGCCGATCACCAGGGCCCGTCCGCCGCGCCGGGGGCGCAGTCGGCGGCGGATCGGCGCGTCGGAGGTGCTCTCGTTGCGGTTGTTCTCTTCCTGCACGGCGGGGACCTTCACGTCTTCGAGGGGCAGGGACCTCGAAATCCTGGTGTTGCGCTGGTGGCCGGCGGGTAGGGGGCGGGGCTCCGCCGGCCCGCCCGCAGTCGGCTCCCGCCCGTTCCCTCCCGTCTCGGGCAACTTCGTCCCGATAAGTGATCATGATCGGCGTGTCGCCGGTCACATCTCCCGATGTGGCGTAGCAGACATTCAGCCCGCCGGACGACGAAAAAACCGCCCGGATCGACTGATCCGGGCGGTCAACGGGCGATGCTCAGCGTCAGGAGGTGGTCACGTCGCTGTAAAATGCCTCGACTTGCATCTTGATGTCCACTCCGCGGTCCTGGAGCCACGGCACCGGGTCCCGTGGCTCCCCGTTGACATGGATCTCCAGATGCAGGTGCGCGCCGTAGGAGTGGCCGGTGTTGCCGACCAGGCCGAGCTGGTCCCCGGCCTTGACCTGCTGGCCCTCCTTGACGGTCACCGCTGAGGAGTGGCCATAGATGGCCTCGCTGCCGTCGGCGTGCTTGACGATGACCGCGTAGCCGTAGCCGCCGAACCAGCCGGCCTTGGTGACGGCGCCGTCGTGGATGGCGACGAAGGGGGTGCCCTCCGGGGCGACCAGGTCGACGCCGGTGTGCAGCTTGCCCCAGCGCATGCCGTAGGGCGTGTTGAAGTCGTATCCCTGCAGGGGCAGCAGCCAGACGTCCTGCTCGGTGGAGGCCTTCGTCTCCGCCCGACTGTCCCGGGAGGCCCGGTCGTCGGAGTCGGCGCGGGCCGCGACGTCCTGGCTGGTGATGGACGCCTGCTTGAGCTCGTCGAGGACCGACGGGCTGACGCTCTTGGCGTCCGGCAGCGCGGCCGCGCCGAGCGCGACCATGCCCGCACCGACGAACGCGGTGGTGACGACGGCTGCGTAGCGGCTGCGCGGGGGGGTGGGTACGCGGCGACGGCCGCGATATCGATCGGGCTCAGACGACAGGCGCTGGCGCACGCACACCCTCCGTTGTCGGGGTTCCGAAGCGGTCGGCCGGCGCCCCGTGAAGCGGTGGTGAACGTCGGCTGGCCGCGTCGTCACCCGTCGGTGGACCTGATGACAACCGTGGTCACGTTAGCCAACCACCACGCCGGTCACAAGCCAGACGGGGTAATTGGCGTGTCGATCCGTCCGTTTGTGTCCACTATTGTCATGTCTCGTCACGGTCGACGTATGCCCTCGTAGCTGCCCGTTCGTCGCTCAGGGTGACGTCGCCCACCGGATGTCCGAACCTCGCCCGCACCCCTACGCTTTCCCCTGGTTCGGACGCCCGGATTCCCCGGTCTCGGCCCGTCGGGTTACCGTTCGTTCAGGTGACAGTCGTAGCGCCTCGAAAGGTGTCCGCTGATGAGCTCTCGTATCCGGGTCGTCGTCGCGAAGCCGGGCCTCGACGGCCACGACCGCGGGGCCAAGGTTGTCGCCCGTGCCCTGCGGGACGCCGGCATGGAGGTCATCTACACCGGTCTGCACCAGACGCCGGAGCAGATCGTGGAGACCGCCATCCAGGAGGACGCCGACGCCGTCGGGCTCTCCGTGCTGTCCGGGGCGCACATGACGCTGTTCCGGCGGGTCATCGAGCTGCTCGGTGAGCGGGACGCGCGCGACATCGTCGTCTTCGGCGGCGGCATCATCCCGGACGCCGATCTCCCCGAGTTGGAGCGGCTCGGCGTCGCGAAGGTCTTCACCCCGGGCGCGACCACCCGGTCGATCGTGGAGTGGGTCCGGGCCAACGTCGCCCAGCCGGTCGCCTGACCCGGCGGTCGCCACCCTCCCCCAGACACGGGGGAGGGGCCGGACGCACCCCTCACACGTCCGGCCCCTCTATGCACGATGCCCCGCCGCCACCCCTCGACCGACAGGGCATCGGCCGTCTCCCGCCGTCGCGCTGACCAGCAGCGCTCCGACATCTGACTCAACGAGGCCCTGGCCAGGGGGTTACGCGGCCCGCCGAACATCGTCGACAGGAATCCCACGGCCGGCCCCCACCCGCCCGTCGGCCCCGCCGGGGCCGCCTCGGCCCACCGGCGACCGCGCGGGGCTTCCCGGATCCGGGGCGCACGGGGGAGCGCCCGGCTGGTTGTGGATTAGGGCACACCGTGCACCCGCTCGGTTGCCGGCCGTGCCGACCTCGCTAGGCTGCGCCCAATGGCCTGTTTCAACTGATGACAGGCATCAAACTGTTTTCACACGCTGGTGGCGGCGCGACGGCGCGCCGCGGAGACGGGACGGGACGCGCAATCGTGGACCTGTACGAGTACCAGGGGCGGGACCTGTTCGAGCGGCATGGCTTGCCCGTGCTCGCCGGCGGCGTCGCCAACACCCCGGAGGAGGCCCGCGCGATCGCCGAACGCCTCGGCGGTCGTGTGGTCGTCAAGGCACAGGTGAAGGTCGGCGGCCGAGGAAAGGCCGGCGGCGTCAAGCTGGCCGAGGGCGCGGATGAGACGGTGGCCCGCGCCACCGACATCCTCGGCATGGACATCAAGGGTCACACGGTCCACAAGGTCATGATCACGGTGACCGCGGACGTGGCCGAGGAGTACTACTTCTCGTACCTGCTCGACCGGGCGAACCGCACCTTCCTCTGCATCGCCAGCGTCGCCGGCGGAATGGACATCGAGCAGGTCGCGACCGAGACCCCGGACAAGGTCGTCAAGGCCCCGATCGACGCCGTCAAGGGTGTCGACGAGGCGAAGGCGCGCGAGATCGTCGCCGCCGCCAACTTCCCCGCCGGGGTCGCCGACCAGGTCGTCGACGTCGCCGTCCGGCTGTGGCAGGCGTTCGTCGCCGAGGACGCCACGCTGGTCGAGGTGAACCCGCTGGCGACGACGAGCGACGGCAAGCTGCTGCTGCTCGACGCCAAGGTGACCCTGGACGAGAACGCCGGGTTCCGGCACCCCGACCACGAGGCCTTGATCGACCAGGCCGCGGTGGACCCGCTGGAGCAGGCCGCCAAGGAGAAGGACCTCAACTACGTCAAGCTCGACGGCGAGGTCGGGATCATCGGCAACGGCGCGGGTCTGGTCATGTCGACCCTCGACGTGGTCGCCTACGCGGGCGAGCGGCACGGCGGCGTCAAGCCGGCCAACTTCCTCGACATCGGCGGCGGCGCCAGCGCCGCGGTGATGGCGAACGGGCTGGAGATCGTCCTGTCCGACCCGTCGGTGCGCAGCGTGTTCGTCAACGTCTTCGGCGGCATCACCGCCTGCGACGAGGTCGCCAACGGCATCGTGCAGGCGCTCGCCCTGTTGGAGCAGCGCGGCGAGAAGGTCACCAAGCCGCTCGTGGTCCGCCTCGACGGCAACAACGCCGAGGCCGGTCGGGCGATCCTCGACGGCGCGAACAACCCGCTGGTACAGCGGGTCGACACCATGGATGGCGCGGCCGAGCGGGCCGCCGAGCTGGCGGCTGCGGGGGTCTGATCATGGCTATCTGGCTGACCAAGGACTCGAAGGTCATCGTGCAGGGGATGACCGGTTCCGAGGGTTCCAAGCACACCCGGCGGATGCTTGCCGCCGGCACCGACGTCGTCGGCGGCACCAACCCGCGCAAGGCGGGCCAGACCGTGGACTTCGACGGCACCGCGCTGCCGGTCTTCGCGACCGTCGCCGAGGCCATGGCCCAGACCGGTGCCGACGTCACGGTGATCTTCGTCCCGCCGCAGTTCACCAAGGCCGCCGTGATCGAGGCCATCGACGCGGAGATCCCGCTGGCCGTGGTGATCACCGAGGGCGTCCCGGTGCACGACACCGCCGCGTTCTGGGCGTACAACGTGGCCAAGGGGGAGCGGACCCGGATCATCGGGCCGAACTGCCCGGGCATCGCCTCGCCGGGCGCCTCCAACGCCGGCATCATTCCGGCCGACATCACCGGCACCGGCCGGATCGGCCTGGTCAGCAAGAGCGGCACGCTGACCTACCAGATGATGTACGAGCTGCGCGACATCGGCTTCTCGACCTGCGTCGGCATCGGCGGCGACCCGATCATCGGGACCACCCACATCGACGCCCTGGCCGCGTTCGAGGCCGACCCGGAGACCGACGCGATCGTGATGATCGGCGAGATCGGCGGCGACGCCGAGGAGCGGGCCGCCGACTTCATCAAGGCGAACGTGACCAAGCCGGTGGTCGGCTACATCGCCGGCTTCACCGCCCCGCCCGGCAAGACCATGGGCCACGCCGGCGCGATCATCTCCGGCTCGGCGGGCACCGCCGAGGCGAAGAAGGAGGCGTTGGAGGCCGTCGGCGTGAAGGTCGGCAAGACCCCGACCGAGACCGCCAAGCTGATGCGGGAGATCATGTCCGCGGGCTGAGCCGCCTGAGACGCCGAGGGGGTCGACCGGGCGGTCGGCCCCCTCGCGTCATATGGATCAGTCGTTGTTCCAGAACGGGTAGTTGCCGGTCGCCCGCAGGATCAGACTGCCGATGATGTTGATCACGCCGAACGCGATGGCGAGGTAGCCCAGCACCGGCGACTGGCCGTACCGTTTGGCGTCCCGGACAGACAGGTACCCGAAGACGATGCCGAGGACGCCGCAGCAGATCAGGCCCAGGACGATGCCGAGCACGCCCCACAGCGTGGTGCGGTCCCGGCCGGCGGCCGGTGGCGGCGGTGGATACGGAGCGTTCACGGCTACCTCCGAGCGGTCTGCGTCGGCCTGTCCGGTCGGCCGACGCCGGCCGGCACCCGGAAGAGGCCGCGACAGGGAAAGTTCGTCTCCTGGCCCGAGGCTAGACCGGATCGCGGGTGACAAGTCGGTGGATCACGAACTTGCGGCCGATCGGGCGCGGTATCGGACTGCCCCCGACGGCGCGGCGTGCCAGAGTAGACGCGATGTCCTCCGTCACCCCTGATCAGCCCCGCCGTCCGGCCGCCGGGGTGGGCGCCGACGACCGGCCCGCCGGCCGCCCACCGGGTTCCCGGGTGCCCGCGCCCCGGGCCGGGGAGGCCCGGCGCAGCCGGGCCCCGCTCGCGGTCGCCGCCGGGGTCGCCGCCACCTGGGCCGCGCTCACGTCGTACCTGCCGGTCGCGCTGGTGCTCGGGCTCGCCCAGCTCAGCGAGGACGCCGGCTCCGTCGCCGGGGCGCTGCGCGCCGGCCTGGGCGGCTGGCTGCTCGGCCACGGGGTCCCACTGGCCACCGACGCCGGCCCGGTCGGGCTGGCCCCGGTGGCGCTCACGGTGCTGGCGGTCTGGCGGCTGTTCCGGGCCGGCGTGCACACCAGCCGGGCGATCGGGGCCCGGGGCGGGCGCTCGCCGCGCCAGGCGCTCACCGCCGCAGGCGCGGTCGGCATCGGGTACGCGCTGCTCGGCACCCTCGCCGCGGTGCTGGCCGGCGTCGGCGGGCCGGCGGTCTCCCCGATCCGCGCCGGCGGGACCTTCGCGGTCTTCGGCGCGTTCGCGGCCCTGGCCGGGGCGGCCCGCACCACCGGCGTGGCCGGCCTGCTCGTCGAGCGGGCCCCCGCACCGGTGCGGGACGGGGTGGGTACCGGCCGGGTCGCCGGGTTGCTGCTGCTCGGGGCGGGGGCGGGAGTAGCCGGGCTGGCGATCGCCACCGGCGGTGGGGACGCCGCGGACATGATCGGGGCGTACCGCACGGGGGTGGCCGGGCAGGCCGGGATCACCCTGGTCAGCCTCGCCTACGCGCCGAACGCCACGGTCTGGTCCACCAGCTATCTGCTCGGCCCCGGGTTCGCCGTCGGTGCCGACACCGCCGTACGCACCAGCGAGGTCTCGCTCGGCGCGCTGCCGGCCGTACCGTTGCTGGCCGGCCTGCCCAGCGGGCCGGTGAACGGCTTCGGGGCGGCCCTGCTCGCGATCCCGGTCCTGGCCGGCATGGCTGCCGGCTGCCTGCTCGCCCGGCGGATGCTGCGGCGGGCCGCCGAGGACCGGGCGGAGGTGGCCTGGCGGGCCCTGCTGGTACCGGCGGCCCTCGCCGGCCCGGTCGCCGGGCTGCTGCTCGGGGTGCTCGCGGGGGCCTCCGGCGGGCCGCTCGGCGGGGGGCGGCTGGCCGAGATCGGCCCGGTCCCGTGGCAGGTGGCGGGGACGGCCACGGCGGTGATCGCGGCCGGTGCCCTGCTCGGCGCGGCCGCCACCCGCTCCCTGTCCAAGGGCCGGCCCTCTTCCTGACGCCGAGGGGCGCCCCGGAAACTGCCCGGAGCGCCCCTCGGTGGTGCCGTCGACTCAGGTGGTCGGCAGGTTGACGTTCGCCACGATGCCGAGGATGAACAGCACGATGCCGAGCCCGGCACCCACCGCACCGCAGATCAGACCGGCCTTGGCCTGGCCGTCGTTGCTGGCCAGGCCCTGGTTCGCCTTCTGTCGGCCGAGGTAGCCGGTGACCACCGCGGCGATGCCGACCGGGACGCCCAGGTACAGGCAGCAGACCAGCGGGATCGACGCGATGCCGAGGATCATCGACACCAGGCCGAGGGTGTTCTGCTGGCCCTGCGCCTGCGGGTAGCCGGCGTTCGGGTAGCCCGGCGCGGCCCCGTAGGGCTGCTGGGCGTACGGGTCCTGCCCGTAGGGCTGGCCCGGGGCGGGCTGGCCGTAGGGCTGACCCGACGTCGGCTGGCCGTAGGGCTGACCCGACGTCGGCTGGCCGTACGGCTGACCGGCGGCGGGCTGCTGACCGTACGGCGCCTGCGGCTGCTGGCCGTACGGGTCCTGCCCGTACGGCTGCCCCGATGTGGGCTGCTGCCCGTAAGGCGCCTGCGGGGGCTGGGCGTGCGGGTCGTGGTACGGCGGCTGGTTCGGGTCGTTGGGCTGCTGGCCGTACGGGTCCTGACCGGGCTGCATTCGCTGGTGCTCCTTGCCTGAGGCTGCTGTCAGTAGCTGGTGGTGCTGGTCTCCGCACCCATGATCGCCCCAATGCCGCCCAGCGCGCAGCACACGATGGCGATCACGTACCAGGCGATGCCGACGATCAGGGCCCACTTGGACCACTTCTTGGACTCGGCGGCCGCCGCCTGGGCCCCCGCGTAGTCACCCTGCTGGATGAGCGGGTTGACCTTCGACGCGTTGATGATCGCCGGGATGGCCAGCGGCCAGAAGAGGAAGATGGCCACGATGGACATCGTCATGTTGTTATTGATCTGTTGCGGCTGGGGGGACGTGTAGTTGGGCTGCATCGCGGCCTGCTCCTCAATCCATCGACACAACGCGCATGTCGGGTCACTGACGGGTGCGGGGCCAGGCTTGTGCCGGGCACCGAGCGACCGGCAGAGTACAGGGTGGGGGCGACAACGGCGGTCACCAATTCCTCGTTGTCCGGATCCTGATTGCCCACGCGGACGGCCGGTCCGGCCTGCCCGCCCACACGAGGGCGGCCCCGACCTGCCCGATAGGGTGGCGGCGTGACCGAGCCCGCGCCCGTCGCCCGCATCGTCGTCCTCGTCTCCGGCTCCGGCAGCAACCTCCAGGCGTTGCTCGACGCCACCGCCGACCCGGCGTACGGGGGCAGGGTGGTCGCCGTCGGCGCGGACCGGGACGGCATCGCCGGCCTGGACCGGGCCGCCGCCGCCGGGGTGCCGACCTTCGTCGAGCGGGTCTCCGACCACCCGACCCGGACGGACTGGGACGCCGCGCTCACCGCGCAGGTCGCCGCGCACCGCCCCGACCTGGTGGTCTCCGCCGGCTTCCTCAAGCTGGTCGGCCCCGACTTCCTCGCCGCGTTCGGCGACCGCTACCTCAACACGCACAACACCCTGCTGCCGGCGTTCCCCGGCATCCACGGCCCCCGGGACGCCCTCGCCTACGGCGTGAAGATCACCGGGGCCACCCTCTTCTTCGTCGACGCCGGGACGGACACCGGCCCGATCGTCGCCCAGGTCGCCGTGCCGGTGCTCGACGACGACGACGAGGATGCGCTCACCGAGCGCATCAAGTCCGCCGAGCGGCGCCAGCTCGTCGAGCAGGTCGGTCGGCTGGTCCGCGAAGGTTGGACGATCACCGGGAGAAAGGTCACCTTTCCGTGAGTGCCACTGAGGCCGAGCGCCGCCCGATCCGGCGGGCGCTGGTCAGCGTCTACGACAAGAGCGGCCTGGTCGAGCTGGCCCGGGCCCTGCACGCGGCCGGCGTGGAGCTCGTCTCGACCGGCAGCACCGCGTCGACCATCGCCGACGCCGGGGTGCCGGTGACCCCGGTCGAGTCGGTGACGGGCTTCCCCGAGATCCTCGACGGCCGGGTGAAGACCCTGCACCCGGCGATCCACGGCGGCCTCCTGGCCGACCTGCGCAGGGACTCGCACGCCGCCCAGCTCGACGAGCACGGCATCGCCGGGATCGACCTGCTGGTGTCCAACCTCTACCCGTTCCAGGCCACGGTCGCCTCGGGCGCCGGCGTCGAGGAGTGCGTGGAGCAGATCGACATCGGCGGCCCGGCGATGGTCCGCGCCGCCGCCAAGAACCACGCCTCGGTGGCCGTGGTCACCGACCCGGCCGGGTACCCGGCCGTGCTGGCGGCCCTCGGCGAGGGCGGGTTCACCCTGGCCCAGCGCCGGGTGCTGGCGGCCCGCGCGTTCGCCGCCATCGCCGAGTACGACGTGGCCGTGGCCGAGTGGTGCGCCGTCACCCTGGCCCCGGACGCCGGGGGGTGGCCGGAGTTCGCCGGGCTGGCGCTGCGCCGCGGGCCGGTGCTGCGCTACGGCGAGAACCCGCACCAGGCCGCCGCGCTCTACGCCGACCCGAGCAGCCCGGCGGGCCTGGCCCAGGCCGAGCAGCTGCACGGCAAGGAGATGTCGTACAACAACTACGTCGACGCGGACGCCGCGTGGCGGGCGGCGAACGACTTCGCCGACCAGCCGGCCGTGGCGATCATCAAGCACGCCAACCCGTGCGGGATCGCGGTCGGCGGCGACGTGGCCGAGGCGCACCGCCGGGCGCACGCCTGCGACCCGGTGTCGGCGTACGGCGGGGTGATCGCGGTCAACCGGCCCGTCTCCGTGGAGCTGGCCCGGCAGGTCGCCGACATCTTCACCGAGGTGCTGGTCGCGCCGGAGTTCGAGCCCGGCGCGGTGGAGGTCCTCCAGGGCAAGAAGAACATCCGGCTGCTGCGCGCCCCGGCGTACGCCCCGCTGCCGGCGGAGTGGCGGCAGGTCACCGGCGGCATCCTGGTCCAGCTGGCCGACCGGATCGATGCCGACGGCGACGACCCGGCCAACTGGCGGCTGGCCACCGGCGAGGCGGCCGACGAGGCGACCCTGCGCGACCTGGCGTTCGCCTGGCGGGCGGTGCGCGCCGTGAAGAGCAACGCGATCCTGCTGGCCAGGGACGGCGCGACCGTCGGGGTCGGCATGGGTCAGGTCAACCGGGTCGACTCGGCGCAGCTCGCGGTCACCCGGGCGGGCGCCGAGCGGGCCGCGGGCTCGGTGGCCGCCTCGGACGCGTTCTTCCCCTTCGCCGACGGCCCGAAGATCCTCATCGAGGCCGGGGTGAAGGCGATCGTCCAGCCGGGCGGCTCGATCCGCGACGAGGAGGTGATCGCGGCCTGCAAGGAGGCCGGGATCACCATGTACCTGACGGCCACCCGCCACTTCTTCCACTGACCCCCGTCCACCTGACCCGCCCGGCAAGCGGCGGGTCAGGTGGTGGTGGGTCGGAGCTCGGCGAAGTGGCAGGCCGAAGGGTGAGGGTCGGCCGCCCGGGGGACCGGGTGGGGTTCCTCGCGGGCGCAGACCTCCTGGGCCTTCCAGCAGCGGGTGCGGAACCGGCAGCCGCTCGGCGGATCCGCCGGGCTGGGCACGTCCCCGACGAGCCGGATCATGGTCCGGTCGTCGCGGGCGTCCGGGTCGGGCACCGGCACCGCCGACAGCAGCGCCTGGGTGTACGGGTGGGTGGCCCGCTCGTAGATCTCGTCCTCGGTGCCGACCTCGACGATCTTGCCGAGGTACATCACGGCGACCCGGTCGGAGATGTGCCGTACCACGGACAGGTCGTGGGCGATGAAGATGTAGGACAGGCCGAACTCGGCCTGGAGCTGTTCCAGCAGGTTGATGACCTGGGCCTGGATGGAGACGTCCAGGGCCGACACCGGCTCGTCGCAGACGATGATCTCCGGACGCAGGGCGAGCGCCCGGGCGATGCCGATGCGCTGGCGCTGGCCGCCGGAGAACTGGTGCGGGTACCGGTTGACGTGCTCCGGGTTCAACCCGACCACGTCCAGCAGCTCCTGCACCCGCTTGCGCTTGCTGCCCTTCGGCGCGGCGTCCGGGTGGATGTCGAACGGCTCCCCGATGATGTCGCCGACCGTCATCCGCGGGTTCAACGAGGTGTACGGGTCCTGCATCACCATCTGCATGTTGCGGCGCAGCCGGCGCAGCTCCGCCCCGGACGCCCTGAACAGGTCCTTCCCCTCCAGCGTGGCCCGGCCGGAGGTGGGCGTCTCCAGCCGCATCAGCAGCCGGGCCAGGGTCGACTTGCCGCAGCCGGACTCGCCGACCACGCCGAGGGTCTCGCCCCGGCGCAGCTCGAGGCTGACCCCGTCGACGGCACGCACGGCACCGACCTGGCGCTGGAACAGCACCCCCTGGGTGATCGGGAAGTGCTTGACCAGGTTGTCGACGGCGAGGATGGTCTCGCCCCGCACCTTGGCCGGGCTAGCGGGCGCTGTCATCACGGACCTCCTGCGCGAAGTGGCACGCGCTGGTCCGGCCGTCGCCGAGGACCAGGTCGTGCGGCACCACGTCGACGCAGACCTGCTGCACGTACGGGCACCGGGGGTGGAAGGGGCAGCCGGAGGGGATCCGCATCAGGTTCGGCGGCAGCCCCCTGATCGTCGACAGGGCCTGGCCGCGCACGTCCAGGCGCGGGATCGACTCCAGCAACCCCTTCGTGTACGGGTGGGCCGGCGCCCGGTACAGCGAGCGGACGTCGGCGTGCTCGACGATCCGGCCCGCGTACATGACGGCGATCCGGTCAGCGACGCCGGCCACCACGCCGAGGTCGTGGGTGATCAGGATCATCGCCATGTCCAGGTCCCGGCGCAGGTCGGCGAGCAGGTCCATGATCTGGGCCTGCACGGTGACGTCCAGCGCGGTGGTCGGCTCGTCGGCGATCAGCACCTTCGGGTTCAGCGCCAGCGCCATCGCGATCATGACGCGCTGCCGCATCCCGCCGGAGAACTGGTGCGGGTGGTCGCCGAGCCGGCTGGCCGCCGCCGGGATCCGTACCAGGTCCATCAGCTCGACGGTCCGGGCCTTGGCGTCGCCCCGGGACATCCCCTCCCGGTGGCGCAGCGTCTCGCCGATCTGCCAGCCGACCGGGAAGACCGGGTTCAGCGCGGACAGGGCGTCCTGGAAGATCATCGCGATCTCCTTGCCGCGCACCTGGCGACGCTGTTCCTCCGACCGGCCGAGCAGGTCCTGGCCCCGGTAGAGGATCTGCCCGGAGCGGACGTGCGCCGGGGGGGTGTCCAGGATGCCCATGATCGCCTGCGCGGTGACGGACTTGCCGGACCCGGACTCGCCGAGCACGGCCAGGGTCTCGCCGGCGTTCAGGTGGTACGAGACGCCGTTGATCACCCGGGCCACCCCCTCGCCGGTGCGGAACTCGACGTGCAGGTCCCGGACCTCCAGGAGGTGCCCGCCCTCGGGCGTCGGAGAGGCCGGCGTCGGCCTGACGGCGGAGTCGCTCATGAGTGGATCACCGCAGCTTCGGGTCGAAGGCGTCACGGATCGCGTCGCCGAGCATGATGAAGGCCAGCACGGTCAGCGCGAGGAAGGTCGAGGGCACCACCAGCGGGGTGGCGGACTCCCGCATGTGCACCCGGCCGGCGTCGATGTCGATCCCCCAGGAGATGGTCGGCGCCTTGAGGCCGATGCCGAGGAAGCTCAGCGTCGCCTCGGCGGAGATGAACGAGCCGAGCGCGATGGTGAGCACCACGATCGCCGGGGCGAGCGCGTTCGGCAGGATGTGCCGCCACATGATCCGGCCGTTGCCGGCCCCGAGCATCCGGGCGGCGGCGACGTAGTCCTGCTCCTTGGCGGTGATCACCGAGGAGCGGATCACCCGGGCCGCCGTGGTCCAGCCGAGCACCGCCAGCACGAAGATCACCGCGAGCAGCCGGACGTTGTCGCTGCTGGCGCTCACCCGCTTGAGCAGCACGATCGCGGCGAGCAGCAGCGGGATGCCGAGCACGATGTCGATCACCCGGGAGAGCACCGCGTCGACCCACCGGCCGAAGTACCCGGCGAGCATCCCGACGACCACCGCGATCAGCCCGGTGAACAGCGCCGAGAGCGCGCCGACCAGCAGCGACGCGCGGGCGCCGTACACCGCCCGGGCGTACGTGTCGCAGCCCTGGAAGTCGTACCCGAAGATGGCCCCGCCGGACGGCCCGGCGTGCTGGCGGGAGAGCACGCAGTCGCGCGGGTCGTTGGCGGTGAACAGCGCCGGGACGACCGCCATCGCGGCGACCAGCACGACCAGGAACAGGCTGATCCAGAAGATCGGTTTGCGGCGCAGGTCGCGCCAGGCGTCGCCGGCCAGGCTGCGCGGCTTCCGCGGCACGCCGACCTGGTTGGGCGCGCCGGGCTCGCCCGACGGCCCCCGTCGCGCGGCCTGGTTCTCGGTGGCCGCCACGGTCTCGAAGTCGCTCATGCCGCCACCTCGCTGCGCTCACTCGCGCACGCTGCTTCACTCATAGCGGATCCTCGGATCGAGTACGGCGTACAGGACGTCCACCACCAGGTTGGAGACGAGGTAGACCACGACGAGCACGCTGACGATGCCCACCACCAGCGGGCCGTCCTCGGTGCGGATGCCGCGGAACAGGTTGAACCCGACGCCGGGAATGTTGAACACGCCCTCGGTGATGATCGCGCCGCTCATCAGGTTGCCCAGCTCGACGCCGAGGAAGGTGATCACCGGGATGAGCGAGTTGCGCAGCACGTGCACGCCCACGATCCGCCGCTTGACCAGGCCCTTCGACCGGGCGGTGCGGACGTAGTCGGCGCGCAGGTTCTCCGCGACCGAGGTCCGGGTCAGCCGCAGCGCGGTGGCCAGCGACAGCGAACCGAGCACGATGCCGGGCAGCAGCAGCGCGTACAGGTCGGGATCGGCGCCGGCGGTGGCCGGGAAGAGCTGCCACTTGACACCGAGGAGGTACTGGGCGAGCGGGGCCAGCACGATCGTGGGGATGCCGAGCACCAGCAGGGTGAGCACCAGCGTCGCGTTGTCGAAGACGCTGCCCCGCCGGATGCCGGCGATCACCCCGGCGGTGACCCCGAAGACGATCGTCACCGCCATGGCGATCAGGGCGAGCTTGACGGTGACCGGCCAGGCGGCGGCGAGGATGTCGCCGATCTGCCGGCCGGTCAGCGACTGTCCCAGGTCGCCCTGGAGCAGGTTCTTCAGGTAGTCGAAGTAGCGGTAGAAGAAGCCGCCGACACCGGTCCGGTCGAGGTGGAACTTCTCCGTCAGGTATGCCCGCTGGGCGGCGGTGACCGGGCGTTCCCCCGCGAGCGCCTGGATCGGGTCGCCCTGACCGGCGAACATCAGCGCGTAGACGATCAGCGTGGTCCCGAAGAAGGCGAGGACCATCTGGAGCAGTCGCCGCAGAATGAAGCGGAGCATACTGAGCAGTCTTCCTGAAAAGGGGCAAAGCGGTGGCGGGTCGGGTCACCTCGCGGTGACCCGACCCGTCTTCCCGGGGGAGCTACTTGATGGCTTCGATCTTCAGCAGGTCGATGCGGTCGAAGAGGTCCATCTCCACGTTCATGACCTTGGTCGAGTGGCCGAAGTTGTTCTGGCCGTACCGGAGCGGGATCACCGGCATGTCCTCGGCCAGCAGGTCCTCCGCGGCCTGGTACTTCTTGACCGCCTCCTCCTCGTTCGCGGCCTTGGCGCCCTCGGCGAGCAGCTTGTCGAACTCGGGGTTGCTGTAGCCGTAGTAGTTCGACGAACCGTTGGTGCTGTACAGCGGGCCCAGGTAGTTCTCCATCGACGGGTAGTCCATGACCCAGCCCATCCGGAACAGCCCGACCGGTTGCTTGGCCTTGACCTTGGTCAGCAGGTCCGCGAACTTCGGCTCGGCGTTGCCCACGCAGTCCACGCCCAGGTTGGCCTTGAGCTGGTTGCAGGTCGCGTCGATCCAGTCCTTGTGGCCGCCGTCGCCGTTGTACGACAGCTCGATCTTCTTCGGGCCGCCCGCGGCCTCGTACGCCGCCTTGGCCTTGGCCGGGTCGAACTCGCCGGCGGCGCCGATGGTGTCCTCCCGGTAGCCCGCGACGACCGGCGAGACGAACGAGCGGGCCGGCTGCTGCGAGTCCTTGAAGATCGACCTGGTGATCTCGTCCCGGTCGATCGCCATGGAGATCGCCTTGCGCACCTCGGGCTTGCTGAACTCCTTCTGGAACGTCGGGAAGGCCAGCACCTGGAGCGACGAGGCGGGGCTCTGCTTGAACCGGTCGCCGAGGTCGGTGCCGGCGGTCGACAGGTTCTCGGTCGGGATCGTCTTGATCACGTCGAGGTTGTCCGACAACACGTCCGCGTACGCGGCGGTCGGCTGCTGGTAGATCCGGAACTCGACGCCGGCCACCTTCGGCTGCTGGCCGGGGAAGGCGTCGTACTTCTCCACCTCGACCTTGGCGTCGTGCTGCCACGAGCCCTTCATCCGGAACGGGCCCTGGCCGATCGGGGCCTGCTCGTACCCCTCGGCGAGCACGCCGGGGGCGGAGAACGCCGCCTTCGGCAGCGGGTAGAACGCCGTGTAGCCGAGCATGGTACGGAACTCGCTGTACGGCTGGGCCAGCGTCACGGTGAAGGTCAGGTCGTCGACCTTCGCCAGGCCGGTCAGCGTCTTCGCCTTCGGCTGCTCGCCCTGGAGGTCGTCGTAGCCGGCGATCTTCTCGAAGAAGTAGCTGGAGTTCTGCCCGTTGGGGGCGTACGCGCCGTGGTTCCAGGCGTCGATGTAGTTCTCGGCCGTGACCTTCTCGCCGTTGTGGAAGGTGTAGCCGTCCTTGAGCTTGACCGTCCAGACCTTGTTGTCCGACGACGTCACGGACTCGGCGGCCACCTCGTACGGCTTGTTCGCCTCGTCATAGTCGACGAGCGGGCTGAACAGGGCGCTGAGCACCTGCGAGCCGCTGGTCTCGTTGGTGTTGGTCGGCACCAGGTGCTGCGGCTCGGCGATCTCGATCCGCACGGCCGCACTGGGGTCGCTCTCGCCGGATCCGCCGTCGCCGCCCGAGCCGCAGGCCACCAGGCCCAGGGTCACCGCGAGCGGGAGGGCGGTCCAGGCGGCAAGCCTACGAACACGCATTCGGTCTCCTCATCTCCATTACGCTGCGCGGTCAGGCCCGGCGCTGGGTAACGCTGCGCAACGATCGGTAACGGTAGGTCGCGGGATGGGCGATCGACAACGGAGCCGCTGCGAACCGGTGACGGAGCGGGGTCTGCGGCCTTGCCCGCAGCCGGACGCCCTGCTACGCCCTGTCGGAAAAACGGGCTTTGAGCAGCCTTCGAAGGCGCGGATCGGGCCGAGATGGCACCCATTGCCCACCACGCGTCCGTCGACCGCCGAGAGTCCGGTTTGCGGCCCCGGCGGGCCGGCCGCCCGGATCGGCCGGTGACGTGGTCCACAGATCGTCACAATCAGTGACAATGCCCACGTGGGCTCATCGTCACGGATCGTGGTGCGCCGGCCCCGGCCCCGGTCGGGCCGGCCGCCCCGTCGCGGCCGGCGCGGGTCCCCGGATCGACGTGCCCGGGGCGTGAGACGATCTGGATGTGACGGCGACGATCCTGGACGGCAAGGCGACTGCGGCGGAGATCAAGGACGAGCTGCGGACGCGGGTCAAGGCACTGGCGGAACGCGGCATCACCCCGGGACTGGGCACCGTCCTGGTCGGGGCGGACCCCGGTTCCCAGGCGTACGTCAACGGCAAGCACCGCGACTGCGCTGAGGTTGGCGTCGCCTCGCTTCGTCGCGAGCTGCCCGCCGACGCCACCCAGCAGCAGGTCGACGACGCGTTGGCCGAGCTGAACGCCGACCCGGCCTGCCACGGGTACATCGTCCAGCTCCCGTTGCCCGGTCACCTCGACACCCAGCGCGCGCTGGAGATGATCGACCCGGACAAGGACGCCGACGGGCTGCATCCGGTCAACCTCGGCCGCCTGGTCCTCGGCTACCCCGGCCCGCTGCCCTGCACCCCGCGCGGCATCGTCGAGCTGCTACGCCGGCACGACGTGGCGCTGCGCGGCGCCAATGTCGCCGTCGTCGGCCGGGGCAACACCGTGGGTCGCCCGCTCGGCCTGCTGCTCACCCGGCGCAGCGAGAACGCCACGGTGACCCTCTGCCACACCGGCACCCTCGACCTGGCCTCGCACACCCGGGCGGCGGACGTCGTCATCGTCGCGGCCGGGGTGCCGGGGCTGCTCACCGCGGACATGGTCACCCCTGGCGCGACGGTGGTCGACGTCGGCATCACCCGGGTGATCGGCGAGGACGGCAAGGGCCGCTACACCGGCGACGTCGCTCCCGAGGTGGCCGAGGTGGCCGGGAAGCTGGTTCCGATGCCCGGCGGCGTCGGCCCGATGACCCGCGCCATGCTGCTCACCAACGTCGTCGAGCGCGCCGAGGGCAACTGAGCCACCGTCCGGTCCGTGGCTGCCGTCCGGGGGCCGGCGGCGGGGCCGCGACCCATCCTGTCGAAAGGTCGCCGGTTATGCCCCGATCGGTGCCAGGATGGCTGATACGGGCCGGTAATCCGCCGGGTATCAGGGAGTGGGACGACCATGGGTAAGAAGGTCACTGTCGTCGGGGCCGGCTTCTACGGCTCCACCACCGCGCAGCGCCTGGCCGAGTACGACGTCTTCGACACCGTGGTGATCACCGACATCGTGGAGGGCAAGCCGGCCGGCCTCGCCCTGGACCTCAACCAGTCGCGCCCCGTCGAGGGCTTCGAGACCACGGTCGTCGGCGTCACCACCGGCCCGAACGGCGAGGGGTACGAGGCCATCGCGGGCTCGGACGTCGTGGTGGTCACCGCCGGCCTGCCGCGCAAGCCGGGCATGAGCCGGATGGACCTCCTGGAGACCAACGCCAAGATCGTCCGCCAGGTCGCCGAGAACGTGGCCCGGCACGCCCCGGACGCCGTGGTCATCGTCGTGTCCAACCCGCTGGACGAGATGACCGCGCTGGCCCAGCTCGCCACCGGGTTCCCGAAGAACCGGGTGCTCGGCCAGGCCGGCATGCTCGACTCCGCCCGGTTCACCAACTTCGTCGCCGAGGCCCTGGCCGTTCCGGTGCGGTCGGTGAAGACCCTGACCCTCGGCTCGCACGGCGACACCATGGTGCCGGTCCCGTCGAGGAGCACCGTCGACGGCAGGCCGCTGCGCGAGGCGATGCCGGCCGAGCAGATCGAGGAACTGGTCGTCAAGACCCGCAACGGCGGCGCCGAGGTGGTCGCGCTGCTGAAGACCGGCTCGGCGTACTACGCCCCGTCGGCCGCCGCCGCCCGGATGGCCAGGGCCGTCGCGGAGGACTCGGGGGAGGTGATGCCGGTCTGCGCCTGGGTCGACGGCGAGTACGGCATCTCCGGCGTCTACCTCGGCGTCGAGGCAGAGATCGGCGCCGGCGGCGTCCGGCGAATCATCGAGACCGACCTGGACCCCGACGAACTGGCCAGCCTCAAGTCCGCCGCCGAAGCCGTCCGCACCAAACAGTCCGACATAACTGACATGTGACCCAACCCGCGGCCACCTTTCCCCGATCATCAAGAAGCTTGTGTCCCACCAAGCCCGGATCCTGACGGAAACTCCTTGATCAACGCTGCTGGTGGGGCAGCGCCAGGAAGGGCTCGCCCAGGTGCGGGGTGGCCAGGGTGGTCGGGGGGTGCGCGAGCAGGGTGCGCAGCAGGGCCGTGCGGGTGTCGCGGGCCGTGGCCGGCTGCTCGTCGTGGGCGTACGCCAGGCCGGGGTCGACGAGCTGGACCGCGTGCACCAGCAGGTCGCCGGTGACCAGCACCCGCTCGCCGCCCGCGTCCACCAGCACCGACTGGTGACCGGGGGTGTGCCCCGGCGTGCTCAGCACGCGTACCCCCGGGGTCAGCGGGGTGTCGCCGTCGAGGACCCGGAGCTGGCCGGCGGCGCGCAACGGCGCGACCAGCCCGTCGCCCAGCCCCGGATTGACCGACCCCAGGGCGTCCAGCTCGGCACGTTGCACCAGGTAGTCGGCGTTGCCGAACCAAGGTGTGCCGGCCGCGCCGGTGACCGCCCAGCCGACGTGATCGGTGTGCAGGTGGGTCAGCACCACCGTGCGGACGTCGGCGGGGTCGATGCCGGCGGCGGCCAGCTCGGCCGGTAGCCGCCCGGGTACCGGGGCCCAGCTCGCGGCGGGGGAGCCGGCCGGGCCGATGCCGGCGTCGACCAGGGTGACCGGGCCGTCCCCGGCGCGCAGGGCGAAGCAGCGGAACCGCAGCCACCACCGCCCGTCGTCGGTGACCGCGGCCGGGTCCCGGTCGTCGGCCGCGCGCCAGTGCTCGGCCGTGGCGCTCGGGAACGCCTCCTCGCGGGGCTGGAAGAACGGGCCCTCCCCGTCGACCAGCGCGGTGACCGTGATAGACCCGAGGGTGCGGCGCGGCGGCATCCGGTGATGGTGCCAGCGATCTCCCGTGCCGTGCACCCCGTTTTCCCGGCCCACCGAGGCCGGCTGGGGACTGCCGGCCAGTTTCCAGTACGCTCGTACTGCTTGAGCACGTGTCCCCTGAGAGGAGCGCCGGTCGATGGCGAAGATCAAGGTAAACAACCCGGTCGTGGAGATCGACGGCGACGAGATGACCCGGATCATCTGGAAGCAGATCCGGGAGCAGCTGATCCTGCCCTACCTCGACGTCGACCTGCACTACTACGACCTCTCGATCGAACACCGCGACGAGACCGACGACCAGGTCACGGTCGACGCCGCCAACGCCATCAAGGAGCACGGCGTCGGCGTCAAGTGCGCCACCATCACCCCGGACGAGGCCCGGGTGGAGGAGTTCGGCCTGAAGAAGATGTGGCGCTCGCCGAACGGCACCATCCGCAACATCCTCGGCGGCGTCGTCTTCCGCGAGCCGATCATCATGTCCAACGTGCCGCGGCTGGTCCCGGGCTGGACCAAGCCGATCATCATCGGCCGGCACGCCCACGGCGACCAGTACAAGGCCACCGACTTCGTCGTCCCCGGCCCGGGCACGGTGACCATCACCTACACCCCGGCCGACGGTTCCGCGCCGGTGGAGATGGAGGTCGCCAACTTCCCCGGCGGCGGCATCGCCATGGGCATGTACAACTACGACGAGTCGATCCGGGACTTCGCCCGCGCCTCGTTCCGGTACGGCCTGGACCGCAACTACCCGGTCTACCTGTCGACCAAGAACACCATCCTCAAGGCGTACGACGGCCGCTTCAAGGACCTCTTCGCCGAGGTGTTCGAGAACGAGTTCAAGTCGGAGTTCGCGGCCGCCGGCATCACCTACGAGCACCGGCTGATCGACGACATGGTCGCCGCCGCCCTCAAGTGGGAGGGCGGTTACGTCTGGGCCTGCAAGAACTACGACGGTGACGTGCAGTCCGACACCGTCGCGCAGGGCTTCGGCTCGCTCGGCCTGATGACCTCGGTGCTGCTCTCCCCGGACGGCCGCACCGTCGAGGCGGAGGCCGCACACGGCACCGTCACCCGGCACTACCGGCAGTACCAGAAGGGCGAGAAGACCTCGACCAACCCGATCGCCTCCATCTACGCCTGGACCCGGGGCCTGGCCCACCGGGGCAAGCTGGACGGCACCCCGGCGGTCACCGAGTTCGCCAACACCCTGGAGCAGGTCATCGTCGACACCGTCGAGGGCGGCCAGATGACCAAGGACCTCTCGCTGCTCATCTCGCGGGACGCCCCGTGGCTGACCACCGACGAGTTCATGAACGCGCTGGACGAGAACCTGGCGCGTCGGCTCGCCGCCTGACCTTCCGTCCGTTCCCCGCGCGGGGAACGCGTCACCGACCGAGCCCGCCGGCCCCGTGCCGGCGGGCTCGATCGTGTCCGGGCTCCGTCGTGTCCGGGCGGTGGCCTTCGCTGTGCGCCTGCCGTCACCGAGCGTGAGATTGCTCGTTGAGCCTGGTGGACGTGGTGCCAGTCGCGTCCAGGAAGGTTGACCGCGGGTCGCCTCGCGGCGCGAGTGCCGACAAGCCAGCCTTCCCGGCTGTCGCACACAGCCAGCCGTCCCTTCCCTGCGGGGGGCCCGTTCCGGGCCCCCCGCGCCCTGTGTCCCTGCCGAATTACCGGTCAGGCGGCGCGGAGCAGCTCGGCGGCGCGTTCCGGGGCGATGTCGTTGATGAACACCCCCATGCCGGACTCCGAGCCGGCCAGGTACTTCAGCTTGTCCGCGGCACGCCGGATGCTGAACAGCTCAAGGTGCAGGTGCCCAAGCTCGCGGTCGATCCGTACCGGGGCCTGGTGCCAGGCTGCGATGTAGGGCATCGGCAGGTCGAACAGCCCGTCGAAGCGGCGCAGCACGTCCAGGTGGAGCGGGCCGAAGGCGTCCCGCTCCTCGTCGGTCAGGGCGGGGATGTCCGGCACCGGCCGGTGCGGGGCGACGTGCACCTCGAACGGCCATCGGGCCGCCGCCGGCACGTACGCCGTCCAGTGCTCGTTGGTCGTGACCACGCGCGTCCCGGCGGCGCGCTCGGCGGCGAGGACATCGGCGTAGAGGTTGCCGCCGCCGGTGCGCCCGGCGTGCCGACGGGCCGCGCCGAGCATCGCCCGGGTACGAGGCGTGACGAACGGGTACGCGTAGATCTGGCCGTGCGGGTGGTGCAGGGTCACCCCGATCTCCACGCCCCGGTTCTCGAAGCAGAACACCTGCTCCACCCCGGGCAGCTCGGACAGCGCCGCCGTGCGGTCGGCGAGGGCGTCCAGCACGGTGCGGACCCGGTGCGGCGGGAGGCCGGCGAACGACGCGTTGTGGTCGTCGGTGAAGCACACCACCTCGCACCGCCCCTGGCCGGGCCGGACCGGGGTGAACGGGGTGATCTCCGCGGGTTCCTCGGCGGTCCGCCGGCTCAGCGACGGGAACCGGTTCTCGAACACGGCGACGTCGTAGTCCGGCGCCGGGATCTCGCTGAGCCGGTCGCCCCGGGACGGGCAGAGCGGGCACTGGTCGGCCGGGGGCAGGAAGGTGCGGGTCTGCCGGTGCGCGGCGACGGTCACCCACTCGTCGGTCAGCGGGTCGTACCGGAGCTGGGACGCGGGCGGGGGCGGCGGCAGCTCCCGCCGGTCCGGCTGGTCGCGGACCGCGTCGTCCCGCTCGTCGAAGTAGATCAGCTCCCGCCCGTCGGCCAGCTCGATCGTCGTACGCTTCACTCCGCCGTTTCCTCTTCCCGTCGGCGCGGCCGGCGTCAGGTGGACTGGAGGCGGGGCTCCACCCACCCGGTCTCGGTCAGGTGATGCATCACCGCGTGCACCGCCTCGTCGATCGACAGGTCGGTGGTGTCGACCACCACGTCGGCGTCCGCCGGCACCTCGTACGGGTCGTCGATGCCGGTCATCCCGGTGAGCAGGCCGGCCCGGGCCCGGGCGTACAGGCCCTTGCGGTCGCGCTGTTCGCAGACCTCGATCGGGGTCGCCACGTGCACCAGCACGAAGCCCGCCCCGGCCGCGTGGGCCATCTCCCGGGCGGTCGCCCGCGCCGCCGCGTACGGGGCGATCGGGCAGCAGACGCCGACGCCACGGTGCCGGGCGATCTCGGCGGCCACCCAGCCGATCCGCCGGACGTTGAGGTCCCGGTCCGCCTTGCTGAAGGTCAGCCCGGCGGAGAGCTCCCGGCGCACCACGTCGCCGTCGAGCAGGGTCACCGTCCGGTCCCCGCCCTCGCGCAGCACGTCCGTCAGGCCCCGGGCGATGGTCGACTTGCCGGAGCCGGAGAAGCCGGTCAGGAACACCACGAGCCCCCGGTGCCGCCGGGCCGGGCGGGCCCGGGCGAGTTCCTTGGCCACCGCCGGGGGGGTGTGCCACTCCGGCAGCGGGAAACCCCGGTCGAGCAGGTCATCGAGCTCCGCCTGGCTGAGCGCCAGCCGCCGGTTGCGCGGCGGGATGTCCTCCCGCCAGCGCCACTGCCCGTCCCGGTTGTCGTAGGCCAGATCGCGGGGGACCAGCACCCGCAGGCCGGCGCCGGAGAGCATCTCGCCGGTGGAGAGCAGGTGGGTCACCCCGTACGCGGCGGCCACCCGGGCCTGGATCAGCGCGTCGCTGATCTCGTCGCGGCGGCGGGACAGCGGCACCGCGACCAGGGTCGCCGGGGGCATCCGGTCCCGGGCGGCGAAGACCGCCCGGACCAGCGCCTCGGAGGGCAGCCCGTTGGTCGTTCCCTCGGCCACCGGAATCATCACCAGCAGGTGCGCCCCCAGGGTGCGGACCGCGTGGGCGATCTGGGCGAGCTGCGGGCGGTGCAGGGGGCGGTCGGCGAGGACGCCGAGCACCCGGCCCGGGGGCAGCAGCGCCCGGATCTCCTCCGGGCTGCGGCGCAGCCGCTGGAACGGGCCATGGCCGCCGTCGCCGAGCCGCCGTACCGGGCCGCCGATCCCGGCGACGCCGTCCCGGGCCGGCCAGACGTCGGTGACCTCCAGCGCGGCGATCGGGGCGCCCTCGCCGTCGGTCAGCACCAGCGTCCGGCGCTGCGGGTCGGCCGGGTCCAGGCCGTCGGCGAGCGCCGCGGGCACCTGGAGGGTCACCGGCACCTGCCAGGGCGTGCCGTCGGCGAGCCGACCCCGCCGGCCGACGCCGACCAGGTCGGCCCTGGTCATGAAGCCGGCGAGCGGCGTGTACGCCCCGGTCAGCAGCAACTCCAGATCGGCCAGTTCCCCGGGCCGCGGCGTGTACGCCGGAGCGTCCCGCAGCACCTCTTCGGGCAGCACCCACCCGTTACTCATCGCACCCCCCACTACTGGCCGGCACACAGTTTCTCAGTCGACCGGCGATCGGTCGAGAGCGCCATTCCCCCTACCCGGGGTGGAGTATGCCGGGACCGCTCGGCCGACGCCCCCGGCGAAGCGCCGAGATGCCGTCGGTCACGGACGGCGCGAGGCGGGCGGGGCGGCGATCTCCGCTGCCGTTCACCTGCGGTCCAAAGCTCATCCACAGCTTGTTCATACGCCGTTTCCATGACCGTTCGCTTTCCTTGGCCTCCAGCCGTTCCGTCACCCGAGGAACCCGACCGGAGGAAGCGTGTCCATGCGTCTACGGTTCAACCGCCGAGCCCGTCCCCCAGACCCGGCTGCTGACCACCGAGGCGACCCGACACCGGATCCCGGCCCCTCGACGGCCGGCCCGGACCACGCGGGTCACGCCCTGCGGGCGCCGAGCAAACTGCACGCGTTCAACCGGTACGAGATCAAGTACCTGGTCGCGACGACGAAGGTGCCGGCGCTCCGGCGTGAACTGGCCGACCGGCTCGCCCCGGACAGCCACGGCGACGACGGCGGGTACGGGGTGTGGAGCGTCTACTACGACACCACCGACCTGCGGTTCTACTGGGAGAAGATCGAGGGGCTGCGGTTCCGCCGCAAGCTGCGGGTACGCCACTACGGCGACCGCTGCACCGTCGACGACGACACCACCGTGTACGTAGAGATCAAGCAGCGGGTCAACCGGGTCACCCAGAAGCGCCGGATCGCCCTGCCGTACCGGCTGGCCCGGCGGCTCTGCGACGAGCGGGTGGCGGTCGAGCACGACCCCGCCCAGCGGGCGTTCGTCGAGGAGGTGCTCGAACTCGTCGCCGGCCTCGATCTGCGCCCGGTGGCGATGACCGGCTACCAGCGCGAGGCGTTCGTCGGGCAGGACGCCGACCTCGGGCTGCGGGTCACCCTCGACCACCGGATCCGGGGCCGGGACCGCGACTTCCACCTCGGGGCCGACGCCGAGAACCGGCTCATCGTCCCGGCCGGGCTGTCGATCGTCGAGATCAAGGCCAACGAGCGGGTCCCGTACTGGCTCACCGACCTCGCCGCCCGCGCCGAGCTTCAGGTGGTGCGGGTCTCCAAGTACTGCCAGAGCGTCGAGGCGTTCGGCCGGGCGCCGCGTTCGGTCTTCCACGTCCAGGACGACGACCCCGCCGCCGGCCTGGCGACGGTCACCCCCACGAGAAGTGAGGCCTGAGCACCGATGGACATCACCTTCCAGGACCTGTCCGGCACGTTCAGCGTCGGCGACATCGCCCTCGTGTTGTCGCTGTCCTTCCTCTTGAGCGCCATGATCGGCTGGGTCTACCGGGCCACCCACCGCAACGTGTCGTACAGCCAGTCGTACGTGCAGACGTTGATCATCCTCGGCATGCTGATCTCGCTGATCATGCTGGTGGTGGGCTCCAACATCGCGCGGGCGTTCGCCCTGGTCGGGGCGCTGTCGGTGGTGCGGTTCCGCAACGCGATCAAGGAGACCCGGGACGTCGGGTTCATCTTCCTGGTGATGGGCGTCGGGATGGCCTGCGGCACCCGGTTCTACACCCTGGCCGTCGTCGCCGCCGTCGCGATCAGCCTGATCATCGTGGTGATGCACCGGTTCAACTGGTTCGCCCTGAACGTGCAGCGGCAGGTGGTCAAGGTCCAGGTCCCGGCCGGCGGCGACCACACCGCCGACATCCAGGACGTGCTGGTCCGCTACACCACGGAGTTCGAGCTGGTCAGCCTGGAGACGATCCGGGCCGGCGCGCTCACCGAGCTGATGTACACGGTCCGGCTCAAGAAGGGCAGCGAGCCGGGCGAACTGATCTCGGCGCTCGGCGAGCGGACCTCCGGCCAGCGGGTGACGGTGCTGACCGGCTACGACCAGACGGACCTGTGATGTCCGGGCCGCTGCGCGCCCGGTCCCTGCTGCCCCGCGCCCTGCGGCGACGCCTACCGGCGCGGGTGCGGCAGAACTGGAAGCTGCTGACCACCTGCGTGGCGTTCGTCGCCGTCCTGACCCTGGTGCTGGGCACGGCGCGGATCCGCCCGTACGTCACCAGCGCCGGCGACACCGGGGCGGACGCGGTGACCGTGGACATCGCCGGCACGACGGACCTCTTCGACGCGACCGCCGCCCACTCGATCCGGCTCACCTTCCGGGACGCCGACTACGAGCGGATGCTCGACACCTACTGGAAGGAGGGGGAGAAGGACTACGTCGAGGCGGACCTGACCGTCGACGGCACCACGATCCCCAGCGTCGGCATTCGGCTCAAGGGCAACTCGACGCTGAGCGCGCTGACCTGGAAGGGCGAGAGCAAGCCGCGACAGGGCGGCGGCGACGTCCCCGGCGGGGGTGCCGCTCCCGGCGGCGTACGCCCCGCCCCGGGCGCCGGCCAGCAGCAGGGGCAGGGCCAGGGTCAGCAGCCGGCTCGGGGTGGGTTTCCCGGCGGGGGGATGGCCCGGACCTCCCTGAAGGCCGAGGAGCCGGAGACGTTGCCCTGGCTGATCAGCTTCGACGAGTTCGTCGACGGCCGCCGGTACCAGGGGCACCGCGAGGTGGCCGTCCGGGTTTCCGGCATGGGCGGCGGCTCCACCGTGCTGAACGAGGCGCTGTCGCTGTCCCTGCTCGCCGGCGTCGGCGAGGCGGCCCAGCGGTACGCGTACTCCTCGTTCACGGTGAACGGCCGGCCGACCACGGCCCGGCTGCTGGTCGAGCACCCCGACGAGCACTTCGCCGGCCAGATGGACGGCACCGGGGTGCTCTACAAGTCCCTGGCCAGCAGCAGCTTCACCGACCAGGGTGACGACCAGACCGACTACCAGGACGACTTCAAGCAGATCACCATGCAGGGCAGTCAGGACCTGCAACCCGTGATCAACCTGATCAGATGGGTGAACTCGGCGAGCGACGAGGAGTTCGACGCGCAGCTCGCCGACCGGGTCGACGTGGAGTCGTTCGCCCGCTATGTCGCCCTCCAGAACCTGCTGCTCAACTTCGACGACATGTCCGGGCCGGGGAAGAACTACTACCTCTGGTACGACCTGGGGACGAAGAAGTTCAGCGTGATCAGTTGGGACCACAACCTCACCTTCAGCGGCGACGCCGCCCAGGGGCCGCACGACAGCGGTGGCCGCGGCATGCCGGGCGGGATGCGGATGCCCGAGGGCGCGCAGGCTCCTGAGGGGGCGGAGCCGCCCGGTGGGGCGGGGCTCCCCGGTGGCGTGCAGCCGCCGGGCGGCGCGGACGCGGGGCGGGAGGGCGGAGACGCCGAGCGAGGCCGGCCCGGCGGCATGATGTCGGACCACAAGCTCAAGGAGCGCTTCCTGGCCAGCGACGCCTTCAAGGGCGTCTACGAGGACGCGTACCGCACGCTCTACCAACAGGTGTACGCCGACGGGCGGGCCGCCGGGTCGCTCGACGCGATCACCACGGTCCTCAAGACGGTGGACGGGGCCGACGTGACGGTTGTGGACGCCGACGCGGACCGGCTGCGCACCGTCGTGAAGCAGCGGACGGAGAGCCTCCGGGACAACGAGGTGATCACCGGCGGCTGAACCCGACGAGGGCGGGGTCCGGCGGGCACCACGCCGGCCCCGCCCTCGTCGGGTCCGGGCCTCGTCGGGTCCGGGCCGCCCCGGCCGCCCCTCCGTACCCGGGTGACCCCGTCTCCGTCCGTCGGCATTCCCCGGGGCGGTCGGAATGGTAGGACTGGTCGGAATGGTAGGGCTGGCCGGATGGACCCGGCCGGGCCCGCTACGGCAGGCTGGGGGCCATGGTGGCGGACACGGGCCGGGCGACGCCCCGGCGGTACCCGAAGAGCACCCGGCACTGGGCGACCAGCCTGGCGATCGCCGGGACGGCTGCGGCGGCGACCACCACGGTGGCCCAGTCGATCGGCGACTACCACTGGTGGGCCGGCTTCGTCCTGGTCCCCGGGGCGCTGACCGCCGCGGGTGGCGGGGTGCTGCTGGCCCGCGGCGGCGGGCGGGCGTTCGTCGGGTACGTCGTGGCCTGCGTCGGCCTACTGATCTTCACGGTCGGGGCGCTGCTGATGACCGGCACGACCGGCCGGGGCTGGCCGACCCTGGTCACGCTGCCCTGCCTGGCGGTCGCCGGCACCTACCTGTGGCGGTCCGCCGACCCGCTGGCCCGGGGGCTGCACCGGACGGTCGCCCTGCTCGCCCTGGCCGGAGCCCTGGTCGGGGTGACCCTGTTCCTCATCCGCGCCCGGCTGGTGGACCCGGGGCAGACCCACTGGTGGGGCGGGTACGTGCTGCTCGCCGGGGTGGTGGTCTGCGGAAACGCCGTCGAGCTGGCCCGGCACCGGATGCCGTACCGGCTCCAGGCGGTCACCCTGCTGGTCGGGCCCGCCGTGGTCGCCGCCCTGCTCGGCGTCCGCATGCTGCGCGGCTGGTGATGCCGGGCGGTGACCACGTTCCCCCTGGACGATCTACGGGTCAGTGACGAGGTGGCCCAGATGGGCCAGCACGTCCGGGTCGCCGACGAACCCCCGGGCCGGCCACGCCGGGACTCGTCGTACCCGGGCGGCGGCGTGCTGGACGGGTCGACCGGCAGCGCCGACTGGTCGGGTGTGAGAGGGTGGGAAGGGTCCGGCTCGCCAGTGTCGTCGAGCCGGTACCACACCGGCCCGGCACGCCGAGGAAGCGCTGCCGCCTGACCAGCCAGTCATCGGTCAGGCCGCCCACCCAGCGGTCGTAGCGGTGCTTCATGTGCTCCGGTACCCGAGGCGCTCGGCACCAGGGTCATGCTGTCAGACCAGGGAGTCGCGCCACTGCCGGTGCAGCGCCGCGTACCGGCCGTCGGTGCCGGCCAGCCGGTCCGGCGGGCCGTCCTCCACGATCCGGCCGCCGTCGAGGACCAGCACCCGGTCGGCGGTCTCCACGGTGGACAGCCGGTGCGCGATCACCAGCGCCGTCCGGTCCCGCAGCACGGTGGCGAGCGCCCGCTGCACCAACCGCTCCGTGGGCACGTCGAGCGACGACGTCGCCTCGTCCAGGACCAGCACCCGGGGGTCGGCGAGGAACGCCCGGGCGAACGCCACGAGCTGGCGTTGCCCGGCCGAGAGCCGGCCGCCGCGACGGCGCACCTGCGTGTCGTACCCGTCGGGCAGGGCGGCGATGAAGTCGTGCGCGCCGATCGCCCGGGCCGCGGCCCGCACCGCCGCGTCGTCCGCGCCCGGCCGGCCGAACCGGATGTTCTCCGCCACCGAGCCGCTGAACAGGTGGTTCTCCTGGGTGACCAGCACGACCGCCCGGCGCAGCTCGGCGTCGGCCAGGTCCCGCAGGTCGACCCCGTCCAGGTGGACCGTGCCGGCGTCCGGGTCGTGGAAGCGGGCCAACAGCTTGGCGACCGTCGACTTGCCCGCGCCCGTCGGGCCGACCAGCGCGATGGTCTGTCCGGCCGGCACGGTCAGGTCCAGGCCGGTCAGGATCGGCGCGTCGGCCCGGTACCCGAACGAGACCGACCGGAACTCCACCGCCCCCCGCCCCGGGCCGTCGGGCAGCGGCGTCGGGCGGGCCGGCTCGGGCACCGCCGGCCGCTCGTCGAGCACCCCGGCCAGCTTCTCAAGCGCAGCCGTCGCCGACTGGAGCGAGTTGTAGAACTGGCTCAGCTCCTGCATCGGCTCGAAGAACCGGCGCAGGTACAGCAGGAACGCGGCGAGCACCCCCACCTCCATCCCGCCGCCGAGCACCCGGGTCCCGCCGTACCCGAGCACCACCGCCACGGTCACGTTGCCGATCACCTTGATCCCCGGCGAGTACGTGGCGATCAGCCGGAACGCGTGCAGACTGGTCCGCCGGTAGTCGTCGTTGACGGCGGCGAAGATCCGCTGGTTGCGCGGCTCCCGCCGGTACGCCTGCACCGCGCGGATGCCGCGCAGCGACTCCACGAAGTGGACGATCAGCAGCGCCACCGCCTCCCGGGTCCGCCGGTACGCCCCGGCCGACGCGCGGGCGAACCAGCGGGACAGCCAGAACAGGAACGGGAACGCCAGCAGGGTCACCGCGGCCAGCGGCGGGTCCAGCCAGAGCAGGATGCCGGCCACGGACAGGATGGACAGGGCGGCCAGGACGAGGCTGTCCACGCCGCCGTCGACCAGTTCGGCGATGGAGTCCAGGTCGCTGGTGAGCCGGGAGATCATCCGGCCCGAGGTGTAGCGCTCGTGGAAGCCGACGGACAGCCGCAGGAAGTGGCCGTACACCCGCTGCCGCAGCTCCAGCAGGACGGCCTGGCCGATCCGGGCGGAGAGGGCGAGGAAGCCGCGCCGGGCCGCGTACTCGGTCAGCGCGGCGGCGGCGAAGGCCCCGGCGATCGCGACGAGCGGCCCGCTGTCCCCGGACCGCAGCGGATCGATCGCCCGGTCGATGCCGAGCATCACCAGGTACGGCCCGGACATGGCGGCGGCGTTCTGCGCCAGCAGCAGCCCGACGGCCGCCCCGAGCCGGCGCCGGTGCGGGCGCAGCAGGTCCCGCAGCAGCGCCCGGCTGCGGGTGCGCAGCCGGGCGAGCGCCTCGGGCGTCGCCTCCTCCGCCCGGCTGCGGTCGGCCTCCGGGTCGGTGGCCCGCCCCCGCCACCGGTCCAGGTCCGGCGCGGCCCGCGCCTGCCGGTCCGCCGCGCCCCGTGTCCGCCGGCCCGGTGCGCCCCGGCCGCGCCGGCCGGTTGCGCCCGGCTGGCCGCCCGGCCCGTCGGCGGGCTCGTCCTCGGGGGGACGGACCGTGGGGTCGGCGGCGGTCACGACAGCACCAGCCCTCGCTCGTCCGGTCCGGCGGCCGGCCCGGCCGGGCCCGCAGCCGACACCGCCGGGCCGGTCGCGGCGTCGGAGGGAATGGTCGGGGCGGCGGAGAGGACCGCCCGGTACGCCGGCACCTCGGCCAGCAGTCGCGAGTGGGTGCCGATCGCCGTGATCCGGCCCCGCTCCAGCAGCGCGACCCGGTCGGCCAGCGCCACGGTCGACGGCCGGTGCACCACGAGCAGCGCGGTGGTGTCCCGCAGCACCCGCCGCAGCGCCGTCTCCACCAGTGCCTCGGTGTGCACGTCGAGGGCGGACAGCGGGTCGTCGAGCACCAGCAGCGCGGGCCGGCCGAGCACCGCCCGGGCCAGCGCCAGCCGCTGCCGCTGCCCGCCGGAGAGGGTGAGCCCCTGCTCACCGACCCGGGTGGCCAACCCCCACGGCAGCTCGTGCACGAAGTCGGCCTGGGCCAGCGCGAGCGCCGCCCGGACGTCGTCCTCGTCGGCGTCCGGGCGGCCCAGGGTGAGGTTCTCCCACACCGACATGGAGAACAGCGTCGGCTCCTCGAAGGCCACCCCGACGAGCCGGCGCAGCGAGGCCAGCCGCAGCTCGCGCAGGTCGTGGCCGTCCAGGGTGATCCGACCGCCGGTCACCTCGTGCAGCCGGGGGACCAGGGAGAGCAGGGTGCTCTTGCCGGTGCCGGTCGCGCCGACCAGGGCCAGGGTCTCGCCCGGCTCGACGGTCAGGTCGATCTCCCGCAGCACCGGCGCGGGGGCGCCCGGGTAGCGGAACGACACCCGGTCGAAGACCAGCCGGCCGTGGACCGCCGGCCGGGCCAGGGCGACCGCGTCCGGCGCGTCCACGATTGAGGGACGGGTGTCCAGCACCTCCTGGATGCGGTCGGCGGCGGTCGCCGCCTCCTGGCCGTTGGCGATGATCCAGCCGAGCGACTGCACCGGCCAGATCAGCATCAGTTGCAGGCTGACGAAGGCGACCAGCTCGCCGATGGTGAGCGCGCCCCGGGCGGCGGCCATCGCCCCGGCGACCAGCACCACGCCGAGGGTCAGGTTCGGCACCAGGTCGAACAGCGCGGAGGTGCGGGCCAGCAGCCGCCCCTTGGCGACCCCGGTGTCGTGCAGCGCCCGGGCACCGGCGGCGAACCGGCTGGCCAGCTCGGGCCCCCGGCCGTACGCCTTCATGGTGCGTAGCCCCTGCGCGGTCTCCTCGACCAGCGTGGCCACGTCGCCCTGCTGGTCCTGCATCCGGCGCGACGTGCCGTGGTAGTACCGCCCGAACCGGCGGCTGATCAGGAACAGCGGCACGGCGCTGGCCGCGACCAGCGCCCCCAGCGCGGGATGCAGCCGGATCAGCAGCACCACCACGGCGGCGTACGTCACCAGGTTGAGCACCAGGAACAGCAGGCCGAAGGAGAGGAACCGGCGGATCACCGACAGGTCGCTGGTGACCCGCGAGAGCAACTGCCCGGTCTGCCATCGGTCGTGGAAGCCGGGCGGCAGCCGTTGCAGGTGGGCGTAGACGTCGGCGCGGATCGCCGCCTCCATGCCCACCGACGACGAGGACTGCGTCCACCGGCGGATGAAGATCAGCAGCGCCTCGGCCAGGCCGAGCAGCAGGGCCAGACCACCGAGCCGGACCAGGCCGGCCGGGTCGTGCCGGGCGATCGGGCCGTCGACCACCCGCTGCACCACGAGCGGCACGGCGAGGCTCGCGCCGGTGCCGGCCAGCGCCGCCGCCAGCAACCAGCAGAACTGGACGGTGTACGGGCGCAGGTAGGGGCGGAACCGCCAGAGGTTGCGCAGCGGGCGAGCGCGGTCGGCCGGTTGGGCCGGGTCGCCGTCGCTCTCGGCAGGCACCAGCCGACGGTAGCGTCAAACGGGACTGGCGCCGCTGTCAACTTTCAGCACGTCCTTCGGCACGCCTGAACCCTGCCCGCCCTCGGCCCCGGCCGGGTCGGTCGCGCCCGGCGCGCTCACCGTCCGGCGGGTGCCTCGTGGGCGAGCAGCCACCGCTTCACGTCCAGCCCCCAGCGGTAGCCGCCGAGGCCGCCGTCGGTGCGCAGCACCCGGTGACACGGGACGAACAGGGCGGCGGCGTTGCGCGCGCAGGCCGCCGCCGCGGCACGGACCGCCGCCGGCCGGCCGGCCAGCCCGGCGTACCCGGTGTAGGTGACCGGTCGGCCGGGCCCGACCTCGCGCAGCACCTGCCACGCGTGCGCCATGAACGCGCCGCCGGTGTGCTGCTCCACCGGCACCGTGTCGATCGCGGTCAGCTCCCCGTCCAGGTACGCGGCGACCGCCGCGGTGACCGGGCCGAGGTCGGCCCGCCGCCGGACCGGCCCCCGCAGGCCGGAGTGCACCAGCGGCAGCAGCGTCTCCGGTTCGGGGGTGAAACCGGCGGCCCGGACCGCGCCGTCGGGGCCGGTCAGGATGCTCAGCGGGCCGGCGGGGGTGTCCGTGACCGTGCCGTCGAGGGTGATGTTCATGCTGCTCTCCAGAGTCTGATCACCGCGTACGAGCGCCAGGGGCGCCAGCGTTCCGCGTACGCGTCGAGGGTCAACGGGGCGTCGGGGAGGCCGAGCGCGGCGGCACCGCGCCGCACGGCCAGGTCGGTGTGGAGCTGGACGTCGGGGTCGCCGAGGGCTCGCATGGCCACGTAGCCGGCCGTCCACGCGCCGATCCCGGGGACGGCGAGCAGCCGCCGAACGGTCTCCTCCCGGTCCCCGCCGGGGTCGAGGTCCAGCTCCCCGTCGACGACGGCCCGCGCCGCCGCCCGGATCGTCTCCCGTCGCCCCACCGGCATCCGGAACCCGCCGTCGGCGATCCCCAGCACCTCCTCCGCCGTAGGAAATCCCCGCCCCCACCCCACCCGACCATCCCGCCTGCCCGACCCCTCGGGTTGGTCACCCGACCCGGGGGCGGGGGGTTGGGGTGGGGGGAGGAGGTGGGTGAGGGTGGTTCGGGCTGAGGTGACCGAGACCTGTTGGCCGACGATCGCGCGGACGAGCATCTCGAAGCCGTCGACGGCGCGCGGGACGCGGATCCCGGGCTCCGCCGCCACCAGCCGGGCGAGGGCCGGGTCGGCGGCGAGTGTGCCGTCCACGGCGGCCGGGTCGGCGTCGAGGTCGAGCAGCCGGCGGCAGCGGGCCACCGCCGGGGCCAGGTCGCGCATGTCGGCCAGCCGCAGCGTGGCCGCCACGTGCCCGGCCGCCGGGGTCAGCGCCACCTCCGCGCCGCCGTGCGGCAGCCGCAACCCCCGGCGGTACGTCCCGTCGCGCACCTCCTCCACCCCGGGCAGGGCCCGCAGCGCGAGGAAGTCCAGCAGCGCCGCCGCGTGCAACGGCGGCCGGTACGCCAACCGCAGCGCGATCGTGCCCGGCCCGCCGGCCACCGGTGCCCGTCCCCGGGCGTCGCGCAGCTCCGACGGGGCGGCGGCATACACCTCGCGGACCGTGTCGTTGAACTGCCGGACGCTGCCGAACCCGGCCGCGAACGCGACCTCGGCCATCCCGAGTCCGGTCGTCTCGATCAGGATCCGGGCGGTCTGCGCGCGCTGCGCCCGGGCGAGCGCCAGGGGCCCGGCGCCCAGCTCGGCGCGCAGCATCCGGTGCAGGTGACGTTCGGTGTAGCCGAGCCGGGCGGCCAGCCCCGGCACGCCGTCCCGGTCGACAACCCCGTCGGCGATGAGCCGCATGGCCCGCCCCACCACGTCCGCCCGGACGTCCCACTGGGGTGAGCCCGGGGCGGCGTCCGGGCGGCAGCGGCGGCAGGCCCGCAGCCCGGCTCCCTGCGCGGCGGCGGCCGACGGGAAGAACCGGACGTTGTGCCGCTTGGGCGTCATCGCCGGGCAGGACGGCCGGCAGTAGATCCCGGTCGACGTCACGCCCGTGTAGAACCAGCCGTCGAATCGCTGGTCACGGCTGTCGACCGCCCGGTAGCACCGCTCGAAGTCCAATTCCACGACACCGATACTGCCCCGCCGCCCGACCCTCCGGCTCGCGGAAATCGGACCTGGCCGTGGGGTGGGCAGGGGTCCTCGCGACATCGCCCCACCTCGGCCGGCCCGTCCCGGCCGGGAACGGATTTCCGGGCCGAAAGTGTCGGTAGGTGCCGGTACGGTCCCCGCCACCAACTCAAGAAGGGTGCGGCGATGGCGAGCGTGGCCGGGCGAGGTGTCCGCTGATGCGGTCGGGGCGGGCGCGGCTCGACCGCACGGTGGTTCAGGGCTTCTACGACCGGATGCGGGCGGTCGCCCCGGCGGCGTACGGCGCGATGGAGCGGGACCGGGCCGGTGACCCGGGGCGGGCGTTCCGGGACACGGCGTGCGGCCGGCTCGCCGCGTCGCTCGACGCCGCGGGCCTGCGCGCCCTCGGCATGTGGGCGCACCACTGGTGCATGCGCTTCTACGACGACGACACGCGGGTGGGGCTGCGCCTGGTCCGGGAGATCGCCGGCCGCTCCGGCCTGGGCTGGACGGTCGACGAGGTGCGTTGGATGCTCGGCGAGTCCGCGGCGGCCGGCCCGCACGCCGCGTACCGGTTCACGCTGCCGGCGTCGGCGGCCCGTGAGCTGCCGCCGACGGCCCGCGGTGAGTTCACGACCCACGAGCTGTCCGGGGCCACCGGCCGTGAGCTGCCCACCGGGGAACGACCCGGGACCGCACGCGGCCCGGCGGGCTCCGGGCCGGGCGCCGGGGAGCGACGCCTGCTGGCCGGCTGACCCGGTGCGGGGTGGGGCACAATGCCGGGGCAGAACCCTGAGGAGAGGACCGCCGTGCCCGCCAGCGAGCCGACCATCGTCGCCACCAGCATGGGCTTCTTCAGCCGCCGTCGAGGCCCGAACGACCTGCGCCCCGGGCCGGTGTTCGAGCTGGCCGCCGAGCTGGCCCAGGCCGGCCCCGAGCCGCGACTGTGCTACCTCGGCCAGGCCGTCGGCGACCGGGACGCCTCGATCGCCGCCGTTCACGCGGCGTTCGCCGGCACCCGGTTCCGGGCGTCGCACCTGGCGCTGTTCCCCATGCCGAACGTGGACGACCTCCGGGCCCACCTGCTCGCCCAGGACGTGATCTGGGTCGGCGGCGGCAGCGTGGCCAACCTGTGCGCGGTGTGGCGGGTGCACGGCCTCGACGAGATCCTGCACGAGTGCTGGCAGGCCGGGGTGGTGCTGGCCGGGGTCTCCGCCGGCTCGATCTGCTGGCACCTCGGCGGCGCCACCGACAGCTTCGGCCCCCGGCTGCGCGGCTTCACCGACGGCCTGGGCTGGCTGCCGTACGGCAACGGGGTGCACTACGACAGCGAGGACCAGCGGCGACCGCTGATGCACTCGCTGGTCGCCGACGGCACGCTCCCGACCAGCCACTGCACCGACGACGGGGTCGGGCTGGTCTACCGGGGCACCCGGCTCGTCGAGGCGGTCGCCGACCGCGAGGGCGTCGCGGCGTACGAGGTCGCCCGGTCCGGGGACGGCGGGGTCCGGGAGACCCGGATCGAGCCGCGTCTGCTGAGCTGACCGCAGACGGCCGGTGCCGGCCGCGTAGACTGGCCGCCCGTGAGCCTCACCATCGGGATCGTCGGCCTGCCCAACGTCGGCAAGAGCACCTTGTTCAACGCGCTGACCAAGAACGACGTGCTCGCGGCGAACTACCCGTTCGCCACGATCGAGCCCAACGTCGGCGTCGTCGGGCTGCCGGACGAGCGGCTGAACAAGCTGGCCGAGATCTTCTCCTCGCAGAAGGTGCTGCCGGCGCCGGTGTCGTTCGTCGACATCGCCGGCCTGGTCCGGGGCGCCTCCAAGGGGCAGGGCCGGGGCAACGCGTTCCTGGCGAACATCCGCGACGCGTCCGCGATCTGCCAGGTGGTGCGGGCCTTCTCCGACCCGAACGTGGTGCACGTCGACGGCAAGGTCTCCCCGGCCGACGACATCGAGACGATCAACACCGAGCTGATCCTGGCCGACCTCCAGACCCTGGACAAGGCGCTGCCCCGGCTGGAGAAGGAGGCCAAGCTCCGCAAGGACCGGGCCGCCGCCGTGGCCGCCGCGAAGCAGGCCGTCGAGGTCCTCGACGGCGGCACCACGCTGTACGCGGGCGCCGCCGCCGCGAAGATCGAGCTGGAGCACCTCCGCGAGCTGCACCTGCTCACCACCAAGCCCTTCCTGTACGTCTTCAACGTCGACGAGGCCGAGCTGGCCAACGCCGAGTTCCTCGACGAGTTGCGCGCCCTGGTCGCCCCGGCCGAGGCCGTCTTCATGGACGCCAAGATCGAGTCCGAGCTGGTGGACCTGCCCGAGGAGGAGGCCCGCGAGCTGCTGGAGTCGATCGGTCAGGCCGAGCCCGGCCTTAACCAGCTCGTCCGGATCGGCTTCCGCACGCTCGGGCTCCAGACGTACCTGACGGCGGGGCCGAAGGAGTCGCGGGCCTGGACCGTCCCGGTCGGGGCGACCGCCCCGGAGGCCGCGGGGGTCATCCACTCCGACTTCCAGCGCGGCTTCATCAAGGCCGAGGTGGTCTCCTTCGACGACCTGGTCGCGGCCGGATCGATGGCGGCGGCGAAGGCGGCCGGCAAGGTCCGCATTGAGGGCAAGGAGTACGTCATGCAGGACGGCGACGTCGTGGAGTTCCGCTTCAACGTGTAGTCCGGTCGCGGTCGACGTCTGAGCTTCAGGCCGGGCCCTCGCGCCGTGCCGAGCATCCGGCCCAGCGCCCAGGTGGCCGGACATCTGGCGGCCGAGGTACGCCATCTCGCTGCTCGGGGAGGAGCACGAGGCGGCCCACCGTTCCATGCCGATGGCGAACCACCGGTGGACGAGCGCGACCAGGCCCCCGACCCAGAGCAGCGTCAGGAGCCCGACGACGGGACCGCTGTGCCGGGCGGGCGGGGAGGAGGTGGAGGACGCCATGGTGCCCAGCCTGAACCGGAACGCCTCCAAGGGCATCAGCCGGCGTACTCAGCCGACGAGCCGGGCTTCGGCGTCGTCGGGGCCGCCGGCCGGCCCGCTTCGATGTCCGACTCCGACCGATACGCATTCGTTGATCGACAGGTCAGCGAACTCGCTGCATGATGACCTGATGCGAACTCGGCTGCTCTTCGTCCGACACGGTGAGTCGGTACACCAGGTCGAGGGGGTGGTGGGCGGCCCGCACGGCTGCCGGGGACTGACCGAGGTGGGCCACCAGCAGGCGGGCAGGCTGGCCGGGCGGCTCGCCGACGAACTCGCGGTCTCCGGCCCCGTGGCCGTCTACTCCTCCGTGCTGCGCCGGGCGGTCGAGACCGCCTGGCCCATCGCCTCGGCGCTGGGCGTCAGCCCGGTGGCGGACTGCGGGCTGTGCGCCTGGCACACGCCGCCGTACGCCGACGGGCTGTCGACGACCCGGTTCCAGACCGACCACGCGACGGCGGGCGGTGGGGTGTTCCGGCCGTTCGAGGAGGGCAACGAGACCTGGGCGGAGCTGATCGTAAGGGTCAGCCGCGCGATCATGGACATCGCGCACCGGCACCGGGGGGGCACCGTCGTGCTGGTCGGGCACACCGAGACGGTCGAGGGCTCCTTCCACGCCCTCGCCGCCCAGCCGATGTTCAGGGCGTTCGACGTGGCGGTGGCCCCGGCCTCGACCACTGAGTGGACCACCGACGACGACCCCACCGGCTGGCCGCCGGCCCGGTGGACCCTGCGCCGCTTCAGCGACGTCTCCTGACGGGGGCATGGTGGAGCTTGAGTTCGATGGCGGCGGGGTGCGGTTGGCGGCCACGCTGGACCTGCCGGTCGGCCCGGTCCGGGGCGGGATCGTGGTCCTGCACGCGGCCGAGGCCGGGCACCGGTCGTACTTCTGCTACGAGCACCTGGCCCGGCTGCTGCCCGGCGCGGGGATCGCGGTGCTGCGCTTCGACCGCAGGCCCCGGGTGGACGGCCACGACGTTCCGCTGGCCGACCAGGCCGCCGACGCGGCGGCGGCCGTCGGTGTCCTGCGTCGGCAGGTCGGCGACGTGCCGGTCGGGCTGTGGGGGCTGAGCCAGGGCGCGTGGGCGGCCCCGCTGACCGCCGCGCTCCGTCCGGACCTGGTCGCCTTCCTCGTGCTCGTCTCCTCCAGCGGGGTCAGCCCCGCCGCCCAGATGCGCTACGGCACCGCCGAGCAGCTCCGCCTGCACGGCTACGGCGACGTCGACCTGACCGAACTGGGCCGGGTGCGGGCCACCATGGAGACGTACCTGCGGGGCGACCTTGACCGCGCGACCGCGCAGGCGGCCATCGACCGGGCCGCCGAGCGCCCCTGGTTTCCGCTGGTCCACCTGCCGCGCGAGCTGCCCGACGAGCCGGGCACCTGGCGGGACATGGACTTCGACCCGGTTCCGGTGTTCGCCCGGGTGACCTGCCCGGTGCTGCTCTTCTACGGTACGACTGACGCGTGGGTCCCGATCGACGCCAGCGTCGCCGCCTGGCGGCGGGCCACCGCCGGAGCCGCCACCCCGCCCACCGTCTGCCGGCTCGACGGCTGCGACCACTTTCCCACCCTCGGCGAGGGCGCGGACCTCGACAGCATCAGCCCGCAGTACGCCGCCACGATGTTGAGCTGGCTCGACGCCCTGCTGCCCGCCGGTTAGGGCGTGTTTCGAGGTGCGGGAGACGCACGGCCACGTCTCCGGCGGCAGGCAAGCGCCACCGCCCCCAACCGGAAACCGACCGCTGCCCTGACGGCGAGCGGAGACCTACCAGCTCAGGAGCCTTCTGGGCCGGGCGGCCTACCGGGAGAGCCGGGCGGCCTACCGGGAGCCACCGGGGATCGCCCAGGAGTGCAAGATCGTGCTCGATCCCGGAAGGTGTGGCCTCCTACCCGCAACGAGGCCACACCTTCCCTGATCGAGCACGATCTTGTTCCCCGATGCAGCCCGATCCACCGCGTCCGGCGGATCCGGCGGCCGGGGTCAGGTGCGGCGCAGCGCGTCCTCGACGCCGGTCTCCCGGCTGCCGAGGTGGGCCGGGTCGCGGCCGGACAGCAGGTCGACGGCGGCCTTCACGCAGGCGCCGTACTCGCGGGTGGAGCTGATCCGCCACGTCCGGTCGTACTCGCGGGCGGTCTCGTCGCCGACGCCGCTGGCGTCGACGCCGAGCTGCCGGCACACCGCCACGGCGCGGGGCAGGTGGAAGGACTGGGTCACCACCGTCGCCCGATCCACCCCGAAGATCCGCTTCGCGCGGGCGCACGAGTCGTACGTGTCGAAGCCGGCGTAGTCCAGCACCACCCGCTCCGCCGGCACGCCCTGGTCGAGCAGCCAGCGCCGCATCGCGGTCGGCTCGTCGTAGTCCGGGTTCATGTTGTCGCCGGAGAGCAGGACGGCGCGTACCTTGCCGGCGGCGAGCAGCCGCCGCGCGATCTCCAGGCGGGCGGTGAGGAACGGCGATGGGGTCCCGTCGGGGTGGACCTTGGTGCCCAGCACCAGGGCGACCGGCGCGTCGGGGACGTCCTGCTCGGCGAAGATGTGCCCTTCCGCGCCGCCGCGGATCCACTGCACGCTGGCCACGGTGCCACCGGTCAAAAGCGCCGCGAAGACGACGGCAGCGACGACGGCACGGCGCAGACAGCGCGTACGCCTGCCGTCGGCCGGGCGCAGCCAACGGATCAGAGTGGAGAGTCGGACGCGCATGGGGCAAGTATCCCAGGGCCGCCCGACAACTGATCTTGCCTGCCGATCGTGCCCGGCTGCCGCCGACCCGCGCCTGCCAGGTTGCCGCAGAGCGGCACCATGACGAGGTGGATCAGGGCGCGCGATTCCAGCGGAAGACCGCCGCGCTGCGTCGTACCTGCCTGGCGTGGGGCGTGTTCGGGGTGGCGGTCTGGGTGGCGGCGCAGGCGAGAGAGGCCAAGTCCGGCTACCACTGGCCCGCCACGGTCTCGTTCTACGAGCCCCTGGCGTACCTCATGGTGCTGCTCGCCGGGGCGGCGTGGGTGTCGCTGCTGTGGCCGTTCCGGCTCGACGTCGGCGCGGACGGTCTGACCGTCCTCGCGAGGGGGTCCACCACCGTCCTGCCGTGGGCGTCGGTCGAGTCGATCACCGTCGTCAAGGTCGGGGACGGCTGGGGGAATCCGCCCCTGGAGATCCGGCTGGCTCCTGGGACGCGGCTGGGGGGACGCTGGGCCACCAGGAAGAACGGCCGTCGCGTCTACACCCTGCTGGACCTGGACGACTTCACGGTCCCGCCGGAGGAGGTGCTCGCCGTGCTCCAGCGGTACGGGGGAAGCCGGATCGACGCGGAGGACTACCTCCGCCACCGCCACGGCAAACGGATGGTCGCCGCGTGGCTCGCCGACCCGTCCGTGTTCGACCGCTACCGGCCCTCGGACTCCGACGAGGGTGATCGCTGATCCACCCCGTGGCGGCGGTGCCGCCGGCGGGTCAGGACGGTGGGCGGGTCAGCTCGACCTCGTCGCCGGGCAGGACCTCCACGTCGCCCTCCGGGCCGCGCACCTCAAGGACCGGTACGCCCTCGTCGAGTTGCATGGCCCGGCGCTCATTCACGCTGGGTACCCGCGCGATCACGGAAGCTCCCGGCGGCAACTCCACCCGCCGCCGCTCCGGTGCCGCGCGGACGTAGCTGCCGTGTCCGCGCACCGTGACGACGAGTCCTTCGGAGCGCAGCAGCGAGATCGCCATCCGGACCGCCTCGCGGCCGATCCCGTACTCCTGGGTCAGCCGCGCCTCGCTCGGCAGTGCGGAACCGGGTGCCAGCTCGTCGGATTCGATCCGTTGCCGAAGAAGTTCGGCGAGCTGCACATAGACCGGCGTGTGCGAGCGCGGATCGATAGTCATGGCAAAGAGCCTTGTTCCCCCATGGCCCAGACTGGTTGTGCCCCTGTGCCCCGAGGCATATAGTCGCAGCTACGCTCAGTGCTCGACAGGAAACGTTCGGATGGTCCCCTGGTTGGTCGGACCTGTCCCGTGGCGGAGGGGTGGTTCATGGTGCGGGGTTTCTTTAGATGGTCTGGCGGGCCGGGGCGGCCGTCGTGGAGGCGTGGGGCGTCGCCCTGCCCGCGCTCCTCGACATTCGTGTCGCTGCTGCCCTGGCAGGTGCGGACGCAGCGGTTCCGGTCGGCCCGGTTCGGCCGGCGTGGCCTGGACCCGGGGGAGGTGCGGGCGTTCCTGGACCGGCTGGCCACCGAGTTGGCCGTCCACCACGACGTGCTGCGGGCGTCCCGGCTGGAGACGGCGCGGCTCGGCTCCGAGTTGCGGCGGCTGCGGGCCGAGCTGGCTCGCCGCCCCAACGCGGGCCGGCGCTGATGGCGGCCCGGGGGCGGTTCGTCATCCACCTGCCGGTGCTCGCCCCGGACCTGGTCGGCGCGGTGCGGCTCGCCCGCGTGGTGGCACGCTGGGCGGGCGTGCTCTCCTCGGCGGACCCGGGGGAGACCACCGTGTCGGCCGAGGACGAGCAGGGCGTACGGCATCGGGTCTTCTGCGACGTGCGCCTGCCGGGCGGTCGGCGCTGCCTGCTCCGGGCCGACCACGACGGCCCCTGCACCCGCCGCCCGAGCCGCTGACCCTCGGCGAACGGGTGCGCTGGCGGCCAGGCCGGCAACAGCCAGCCAGCCAACCAGGCGGGCGGCCGGCGGGGGGTCGGGCCGCGCCCCCGGTCAGCCCTGGGGGGTCTGCCCGCGCTGCCACACCTCGCCCTGGGTGCCGTGCCGCTCGGCCGCGTACCGCTCCTGGGTGCTGGCCGCCTCCCGGGCCGCCGCCGAGTCCTCCGGTGTGGACTGCCGCCGCCGGTCCCGCCAGGCGACCACGACGAACGCGGCCACGGCCAGCGCCAGGGCCGATCCGAAGATAACCATCACTGTCGTCATGTCCCCGACGGTAGGACGATCGGGCGAGGGTCGCCGACCCGTGCGTGGCCTGGTGGTAGCCGGGGCGTCGCGCTCGGTAGCGGTGGGGGAATGGTGGGGCGTAGTGTCATCGACACCTTTTCGCAGTCGAGGTTAGGACGCGCGATGCCAGTTCCGCAGCGGACGGGCAGGGTTCGACGGTTCTTCTGCCGGCTCAGGCTGCACATCCCGTCCGAGTTCACCGACTCCGGCGACCCGTGTCGCCACGAGCGGCGGTGCCGGCACTGCGGGCAGTTCTTCTCCGCCGAGGTGATACACACGTACGGCCGGGCCCGTAGTGCGACGGATCCCTGCGAGCGGATTGCCGACTGCGTCCGGTGCGGGCACGAGTCGAGGTGGCGCCAGCACAACCGGACTCGTTCCGTGCTGGTGGCTGATCTGCCCGCACCCCAGCGACGGTTTCATTCTCCCGAGCCCTGCGACTACGCACAGGTCTGCGAGGTCTGTGACGAGGTGACCCAGGTTCGGACCGAGCACGACTGGGACCGGGATGAGTGGGGCGGCAGGTGTCGCGTATGCCGGGAACTGTGGCTCGACGACGAGGCTTAGGGCGATCGTCGACCGACATCGCGTTCAGGTTTGTTCCCTGCGCGGGTGGGCCCCGGCGAACCCCTGACGTGGCCTGGGCCCGTACGAGGAGTGCGCACGAGCCCCACGATCGCGCTGGATCGTGCAGGACCCGGGAACAAGATCGTGCTCGATCAGGGAAAGTGTGGTCTCGTTGCGGGGAGGAGGCCACACTTTCCGGGATCGTGCACGATCTTGCACGCCTGGCCGATCGCCGGCCGTTCCCGGGAGGCTGCTCGGCCCCGGAACGCTCCGGAACTGGTAGATGTCCGCTCATCGTCAGGGCAGCAGTCGGTTTCGGTTGATGGCGCACGCGCTTGCCTGCCGCCGAAGACGTGGCCGTGCGTCTCCCGTAGGGCCTGGGGCGACCGTCGACAGGCTCTGCTCCTGACCCTCACCGGTGCTCTCCGCCCAGTGGGGGATCAGGAGATGTAGTGCAGGATGACGTTGTGTACGTGGTGGCTCTTCTCCGAGCCCCGGAACTCGACCTCGTACGTGTGCGTGCCGACGTGGATCGCGATCGCGCCGGTGGAGAAGAACGACCCGCCCCACGACTTGTTGCTCACCACGCTCACGCTGGTGATCTTCGAGTACGGGATGCTGGTGATCGCGTACCGCTTGCCGACGAAGGACCGGTCCTGGATGATCACGCGCCGGTCGGTGAGGCCGATGAACCCGGTGCCGGTGCCCACGGCGTCGTAGACAGCGATGATTTTCTCACCGTCGAGGAGGCCGCTCTGGATCTGCTGGAACTGCTCCTTGCGGTCGTACGTCGCGTTGGCCATGCGTCCCACGGTAGGCAGGTCGCGCCAGCCGCCCTGCCGCCGTCAGTCGCCCCCGCCCTCCACCGACTTCTGCGCCGCGCCCGCCGCCCGGGCCAACCGATTTCGACCCCGGTCGGCCCCGCCGCGCCTACTTCCGGGCGACGACGACCAGTTCCCCGTCACCCTCGCCCACGGCCTGCCCGTCCCAGCCGCCGTGCACCCGCTCGACGGTGAAGCCGGCGTCACGCAGGGACCCGCGCAACTCCGCCTCGCTGCGGAAGCGCAGGGTCGCCGAGCTGAGCCGCTCCTCGCCGCCCGGGAACACGTAGTGGTGGGTGAAGCTGACCGTCCGGTCGCGGACCCCGGTCACCTCCGTCCAGGCCCGCACCGTCCGGCCGCCCGGCAGGCGGACCGGCCGGGACGAGTCGGTCGGGTTCCATCGCTCCCACCGCCGCGCCGCCGGGTCACGAGAGTCGAACGCCAGCCGGCCGCCGGGCGCGAGCGCCCGCGCCAGGTCGGCGAGGGTACGGTCCCACTCCTCGTCGGTCACGAAGACCTGCGCCACATGGCTGGTCATGACGGTCACGTCGTACGCCCCGGCGGGTAGTCCGACGGACGTCCCCTCGACCCAGGTGACCCGGTCCGCGCCGGGCCTGCGCCGCGCCGCCGCGAGGGCGGGGCCGGCCGGGTCCACGCCGGTGACGGTGTGCCCGGCGGCGGCCAGGGCGACGGTGAGCCGGCCGGTGCCGCAGCCCAGGTCGAGCACGCGGGCGGCCGGGGTGTCGCCCACCAGCGACAGGAAGAAGTCGTCGTCGGGGCCCCAGGTGCACTCGGCGTCGTAGACCGGTACCAGCAGAGGATCGAGGAACTCGCCGTGCCGCACCGGGGAATGGTAGCGGCGGGACATGGGCGCGACGGAGCACCGCTACCCTTGCACCGTTCGGGGGGAGCAGAGGCCCCAGGAAGCTCTCAGGCGCTGGTGACGGCCCGGTACACGTCCTCGATGCGGGCCGCCAGCAGGACCTCGCCCTCGGTGAGCGGCTCGCCGTCGCCGTGCCCGACCCGGATCTGGGTCCGGTCGTCCCGGCGGCTGATCTCGGGCCGCAGGTGCAGGGCGTCGGCGACCACCTTGACCCGCTCGGTGAGCGCGGCGTGCTGGGTGTCGTTTATCACCAGCGTGCGCCGGAGCTGCTCGCCCTCCCGGGTCCATCCGGTCAACAGGGCCAGTGCGTCGCTCAGGTAGTCGTGCTTCGTCCGCCCCCTGAACAGCACGCGCATCACCGCACCTCCCAGGCGTCGTTGCCGGCTTGTGGCCAAATCGTCGCCGTCCCGTGTCTATGCCGGTGGCTCAAGTCTGTCGTCCGGACGAGGGTGTGTCCACGCCCACACTTCCTACTTCTACTGGCCTGGCGGACGGTCACGGTACCCAAACCGCCGATTGATCTGGCACCCTGGACGCCCGTGCAGACCGAACGGGCCAGCGAGGGCGGACAGACCGAACGACAGGAACCAAAGGTGATCGTCGGTGCGGCGATCATCGCGGACGGGCGGGTGCTCGCCTGCGCCCGGTCCGCCCCGCCCGAGGTCGCCGGAATGTGGGAGTTCCCGGGCGGCAAGGTCGAGCCGGGGGAGAGCGAGACCGCCGCGCTGGTCCGCGAGTGCGCCGAGGAACTGGCCGTACGCGTGGCGGTCGGCGACCGGGTCGGCCGCAACGTGCGGATGGCCCACGGCCGCTCCGTGCTCAAGGTGTACGCCGCCAGCCTGCTGCACGGCGACCAGCCGCAGGCCCTGGAACACTCCGCCCTGCGCTGGCTGTCCGCCCACGAACTCGACTCGGTCACCTGGCTCCCCGCCGACGCCCCGATCGTTGCCGCCCTGCGCCCGCTGCTCGCCGCCGACTGACCGGCGGAAGCGGGCGTACGGGCGAGATGCGGACGGGGGCCGCCGGCGTGTGCCGTGGCCCCCGTCCGTGTCGCCGTGCTCAGTGCTTGTCCTGCTCCGGGTGGGCGAAGTTCAGGTGCTCCGGGGGCAGCGGGAACGTCACGTCGTCGCCGAACGGCGACGGCGCGGCGGCCCGGTCGAAGGTGAGCTCCGTCAGCGGGAGCCTGCCGTTGTCGTCCACGGCCGGGGCGGTCGGCCTCGGCACCTCGCGGTGCCAGTTGACGCCGGCCTGGGCCTGGGCCTCGGCTGCCGGGTCGTGCGAGTCGCCGGCGTGCGAGTGCACCCCGCCGTGTGCGGCGTGGGAGTGCACCGCATCGCCGTGCTTCGCGCTGGTCACGAAGGTCTGAGGCACCTGACCCCTCCGAAAGATCTTGTTACCGAGCCACACAAGGGGATCGTACCTGCGGTCGACGACCCGTTCCTTCATGGGGATGATCGCGTTGTCCGTGATCTTGATGTGCTCGGGACAGACCTCGGTGCAGCACTTGGTGATGTTGCAGAAGCCGAGCCCCTGCTCCGCCTGCGTGTACTCCCTGCGGTCGGTCCGCGCGTCGAGCGGGTGCATGTCCAGCTCGGCGGCCCGGATGAAGTACCGGGGGCCGGCGAAGGCGTGCTTGTTCTCGTCGTGGTCCCGGATCACGTGGCAGGTGTTCTGGCACAGGAAGCACTCGATGCACTTGCGGAACTCCTGCGAGCGCTCGACGTCCACCTGCTGCATCCGGTAGTCGCCCGGGGCCACCCCGGCCGGCGGTGCGAACGCCGGGGTCTCCCGAGCCTTCTCGTAGTTGAACGAGACGTCGGTGACCAGGTCCCGGATGATCGGGAAGGTGCGCAGCGGGGTGACCGTGACGGTCTCGGTCTCCTCGAAGGTCGACATCCGGGTCATGCAGCCCAGCTTGGGCATCCCGTTGATCTCCATGGAGCAGGAGCCGCACTTGCCGGCCTTGCAGTTCCACCGGCAGGCCAGGTCCGGCGCGTCGGTGGCCTGGAGCCGGTGGATGATGTCGAGGACCACCTCGCCCTCGTTGACCTCGACCTGGTAGTCCTGCAGGTCGCCGCCGCTCTCGTCGCCGCGCCAGACCCTGAAGTGACGCTTGGTGCCCATCAGTTCCCCGCCTCCTCGGCGTCGGCGTCCGAGACGAGGGCGTCGAAGTCTGCCAGCTCCTCGTCGGTCAGGTACTTGGCCAGTTCCGCGCGGTCGAAGAGGCCGATCAGCTCCGACCGCATCCTCGGCAGCGGCTTGTGGGTCAGCCGCACGGCGTCGCCGTTCAACGAGCAGACCAGGTTCACCCGCCGCCACATCGGGTCCATCGCCGGGAAGTCCTCCCGGGTGTGCCCGCCGCGCGACTCCTGCCGCTCCAGCGCCGCCTTCGCGGTGCACTCCGAGACCACCAGCATGTTGCGCAGGTCCAGCGCCAGGTGCCAGCCCGGGTTGTAGCGCCGGCCGCCCACCGCGCTGACCTTCGCGACCCGCTCGCGCAGCTCGGCCAGCCGCCCCAGCGCGTCGGCCAGCTCGCCCTCACGCCGGATGATGCCGACCAGGTCGCCCATCACCGCCTGAAGGTCCTGCTGGAGGTGGTAGGGGCTTTCCCCGGTGTCGCGCTGCAACGGCGCGAGCGCCGTCTCCACCGCGGCCTCCACCGCGCTGATCGCCACCTTCGGGCGCGCGGTGAGCTGATCGGTGTACGACGCGGCGTGGCCGCCCGCCCGCTTGCCGAAGACCAGCAGGTCGGACAGCGAGTTGCCGCCGAGGCGGTTCGACCCGTGCATGCCGCCGGAGACCTCACCCGCGGCGAACAGCCCGCGCACGCTGCCGAATGCGGCCCCGGAGTCCGGGTCCACCTCGACGCCGCCCATCACGTAGTGACAGGTCGGGCCGACCTCCATCGGCTCCTTGGTGATGTCGACGTCGGCCAGCTCCTTGAACTGGTGGTACATCGACGGCAGACGGCGGCGGATCTCCTCGGCCGAGCGCCGGGAGGCGATGTCCAGGTAGACGCCGCCGGCCGGCGTACCCCGACCGGCCTTGACCTCGCTGTTGATCGCCCGGGCGACCTCGTCGCGGGGCAGCAGCTCCGGCGGGCGCCGGTTGTTGTCCGGGTCGGTGTACCAGCGGTCCGCCTCCTCCTCGGTCTCCGCGTACTGCTTGCGGAAGACGTCGGGGACGTAGTCGAACATGAACCGCTTGCCGTCGGAGTTCTTCAGCACGCCGCCGTCGCCGCGCACCGACTCGGTGACCAGGATGCCCTTCACCGAGGGCGGCCAGACCATGCCGGTCGGGTGGAACTGGAGGAACTCCATGTTGATCAGCGTCGCCCCGGCGCGCAGCGCCAGCGCGTGCCCGTCCCCGGTGTACTCCCAGGAGTTCGAGGTGACCTTGTACGACCGGCCGACGCCGCCCGTGGCCAGCACCACCGCCGGGGCCTCGAACAGGATGAACTCGCCGGACTCCCGGTAGTAGCCGAACGCCCCGGCGACCTTCTCGCCGTCGAGCAGCAGCTCGGTGATGGTGGTCTCGTCGAACACCTTGATCCGGGCGTCGTACGAGCCCAGTTCCGCCTTGTCCTCCTGCTGAAGGGAGACGATCTTCTGCTGGAGGGTACGGATCAGCTCCAGGCCGGTCCGGTCGCCGACGTGCGCCAGTCGCGGGTACTCGTGGCCGCCGAAGTTGCGCTGGGAGATCTTCCCGTCCTTGGTGCGGTCGAAGAGCGCCCCGTACGTCTCCAGCTCCCAGATCCGCTGCGGCGACTCCTTCGCGTGCAACTCGGCCATCCGGAAGTTGTTGAGGAACTTGCCGCCGCGCATGGTGTCGCGGAAGTGCACCTGCCAGTTGTCCCGGCTGTTCACGTTGCCCATGGCGGCGGCGGCGCCGCCCTCGGCCATCACCGTGTGCGCCTTGCCGAACAGCGACTTCGAGATGATCGCGGTCTTCTTGCCGGCGAGCCGGGCCTCGATCGCCGCGCGCAGGCCGGCGCCGCCGGCTCCGATCACGACGACGTCGTAGTGGTGTCGTTCGATGCGATTCGTGGTGGTCATGTCAGGCCCTCTAGTTGATGAACCGCAGGTCGTTGAACCAGCCGGCCGCGACCGCCATGACGTAGAAGTCGGTCAGCGCCAGGGTGCCGAGGGTGATCCAGGCGAGCTGCATGTGCCGGACGTTCAGCCAGGACACGCCGGTCCAGGCCTTGTACCGCACCGGGTGCTTGGAGAAGTGCTTGAGCCGCCCGCCGATGATGTGCCGGCAGGAGTGGCAGGAGATCGTGTACGCCCAGAGCATGATCACGTTGACCAGCAGGACGATGTTGCCCAGCCCGAAGCCGAAGCCATCGGGCGAGTGGAAGGCCAGGATCGCGTCCCAGGTGTTGATCAGCGAGATGATCGCGGCGGCGTAGAAGAAGTAGCGGTGCAGGTTCTGGCCGAGCAGCGGGAACCGGGTCTCGCCGGAGTAGGTCTGGTGCCCGTCCGGGACCGCACAGGCCGGCGGCGACAGCCAGAACGACCGGTAGTACGCCTTGCGGTAGTAGTAGCAGGTGAGCCGGAACAGCAGCAGGAACGGCAGGGTCAGCGCCGCGTCCGGGATGATCCACCAGCCGGGCAGGAAGCGCCCGAAGTGCGAGGCCCCCTCGACACATCGTTCCGTGACGCAGGGGGAGTAGAACGGGGTCAGGTAGTGGTACTGCTCCACCCAGTACCACTTGTGCATGAAGACCCGGACCGTCGCGTACGCGATCCAGGCGCTGAGCCCGACGACGGTGATCAGTGGGGCTATCCACCAGCGGTCGGTCCGCAACGTCTTCGCCGCTATGGCTGCGCGTGCTCGCGCGCCCCGCGGCCTCGTTGCCGTTGATGTCATTCGAGTCGTCTCCCTGACGGGGCCCTGACGGGCGGCATCATGTTCCGGCCGGCACGCGGACCGGCGAACCTCGTACCCGCTGCCACGTCACGCGCAAGCCAACGACCGCACCGGTGTACCGGCGCAGCTAAATGACACACGTTACGCCGATCTCCGCTGGCCGTCCGCGCAAGGGAGCGTCCTGGGTGTCCGGTCCCCCGAAAAGCCCTCGCAACACGCTCGATATCCGGGGGTCAAGAACCTCACCGCGCCGGTCGGCCGGGACCGGCCGGTCGCGGCGTGGACTCAGCCGGAGGCGCCGCCGGTGAAGTTCCAGGCGGCCAGCCGCAGGGCCGGAGCGTCCCACCAGACGCCGTCGACCCGGTCCGGCTGCCGGACCGGGCGGCGGCCGATCCCGAGCACCGCGCCGGGCCCCAGCGCCCTGGGGTACGACTCGGTGAAGCGGAAGTCCCGTACCGCCCGGACCGGCACACCGCCCTCCACCAGCCAGACCCCGTTGCGGGTCAGCCCGGTGATCACCAGGCTCTTGGTGTCCAGCACCCGGGTGTACCAGAGGTCGCTGACCAGTAGGCCACGTTCCATCCCGGCGACCAGGGCGGCGGTCTCGGCGTCGAGCACCGGCCCGCCCGGCGTTTCCGGCCCGTCCAGTGGCCCGCCCGGCGTCTCCGCCCCGCCCGGCGGCCCGCCGCCGGTCGCAGTGGCACCCGCCACAGGGGTGCCCGTTCCCCGGGTGGCCCCGGCGGTGGACACCCCGCCGACGCCGGTGAGCCGTAGGTTGCCGGGGGTCGGGCCGAAGGTGGTCGCCCCCGGCTCCGCGTGCCCGGTGGAGCCCGCGCCGGCCTGCGCGCCGCTGCGCCGGTCGTGCGCCACGGCGACCGTGGTGCCCGCGTCCACCAGGGTCAGCGCCCGCCGGCCGGTGCCCTCGGCGTCGAACGGCAGACCGGAGCCGCCGAGCGGGTCGTCGACGAGCGTCACCGCCGGGTCGAACTGGGCGACGCCCGGCTCGACGAACGACTGCCGCTCGGCGAACCGCTTGCCGTTGAAGCCCCACATGGCGAAGTTGTGCAGCAGGTCGGCCACGGCGGCCGGCTCCAGCACCACCTCGTACCGGCCCGGCGGCAGCTCGACCGGGTCCACGGCGGCGCGGGCCTTCGTGGCGGCCCGGAACCCCAGCGCCGCCCCGTCGAGATCGGCGAGCCGGTCCGCGCAGAGCCGGGCCACCCCGTCCGCCGCGCCGGCCCGGGCGATGCCGTCCATCGCAGCCTCGGCCGCGCTGCCCTGCGCCGAATGGCCGGCCGAGTTGGCGAACGCCGCCGCCCGGTAGGCGGTGCGGCAGTAGCCGGCGGCCTCCAGCCCGCCGACGGCGGCCACGAACGCGCGCACCCGCTCGGCCCGCTCGTCGGGCTCGGCGAACGCGGTGGCCTCGTCCCACGCCGGGACGGCCGGCACCGACACGGGTGGGGTCAGCCCCGGCCAGGCCGGGTCGGGCGGGCAGAGCCGGGCCGCGGCCAGGGTCCGCTCGACCAGGGCGGCCAGCCCGTCCGGGGTGACCACGCTGCCGCTGCCGGCGGCCGTGCGCCCGTCGGCGTGCAGCCGCAGCCGCACCCCGACGCCCGACTCGGCCACGTTCTGGTGGATGAAGGAGTTGGCGAACCGGGTCAGCGCCAGCTCGGACCGGGTGACCACCACCTCGGCCTCGGCCCCCGGCCCGCCCAGCCGGCGGACCAGCTCGACCACCCGGCCGGCGAGGTCGAGCGCGTACCGCTCGCTCATGCGGTCACCTCGCTTCGCTCGGCGTCCGCGTGAGGCCTCACCGCACTGCGACCAGTGATTCGCTCGCTGCGCTCGCTCATGCGGTCACCTCGCTTCGCTCGGCGTCCGCATGAGGCCTCACCGCACTGCGACCAGTGATTCGCTCGCTGCGCTCGCTCATGCGGTCACCCCCACTCGGACGTTGCGGAATCGGGCCGGCGCGGCGGGGTGGCCGGTGTGGCCGGTCTGGCCGGGCTGGCCCTTGCCGCAGTTCGGCGTGCCCCACGCGACGGTCTCCGAGGAGAGCATGTCCATCGAGCGCCAGAACAGCGGCCCGATGCCGGTGTAGGTGGGGTTGCGCAGCATCCGCCCCCGCCGGCCCCGCTTCACCTCCCAGCCGATCTCGCAGCCGAACTGGAAGTTGAGCCGCTTGTCGTCGATGGACCAGGAGCGGTTGACGTCCATCAGGACGCCGTCGTCGGTGGCCGCGACGATCTCGTCGAGGGTGTGCGGGCCGGGCTCCAGGCCCACATTGGTCATCCGCACCATCGGCAGTCGGGCCCAGCCGTCGGCCCGTACGCTGCCGCCGTGGTCCAGGCCGGCGACGGCGGCCGAGTCCCGGCCGGCGAGCACCCCGACCCACCGGCCCTCGCGCACCGCGTCCCGCCGCACCGCCGGGGAGCCCTCGTCGTCGAAGCCGAAGCTGCCCAGCGCGCCGGGGATGGTCGGGTCGATGGTGACGTTCATCAGCTCGGAGCCGTAGCGCAGCGAGCCGAGCCGGGCCAGTTCCAGCCAGGACGTGCCGGCGAAGGCGGCCTCCCAGCCGAGGATGCGGTCCAGCTCGATGGCGTGCCCGACCGACTCGTGGATCTGCAACGCGAGCTGCTCGCCGCCGAGGATCAGGTCGGTCTCGCCGACCGGGCACTGCGGGGCGGTGAGCAGCGCCCGGCTCTCCTCGGCGATCCGGGCGGCGTGCGCGGCCAGGTCGAGCGAGGTGACCAGCTCCCAGCCGGTGGTGCCGTACTGGCCCCGGTAGCTCGGGTACGACCGGCGCTGCGTCTCGCCGTCGCCGATCGAGGTGGCCGAGATGCCGCCGCCGCACTCGCGGATGTGCTGGTCGATGCGGTGGCCCTCGCTGGAGACGAACCACTTCGTGGTGTCCCAGACCTGGTAGAGCCCCTCGGCCACGTCCGCGCCGTGGGCGGCCATCGTCGCTGTCGCGCCGACCAGCAGGTCGCCCTTGTCGGACAGGGCCACCCCGAGCGGGTCCACCTCACACCGCGAGGACCAGCTCGCGACGGTCGGCTCGGCCGGCACCAGGTCGATCGGCGGGCCGGGGACCCGCGCGCTCGCGGCGGCGATCCGCACGGCCCGCCGGCCGGCGTCGCGGGCCGCCGCGTCGGACAGGTCGGGCACGGCGTGGAAGCCCCAGCTCGACCCGACCAGCGCCCGGACGCCCAGCCCGAGGCTCTCGTCCTGGGTCAGCTCCTCGACGTCGCCGTTGCGGGCGGACATCGACTCGTACCGGCGGTGCATCACCCGGGCGTCGGCGTACCGGGCCCCCGCGTCCAGGGCGGCCTGCACGGCCGCGGACGCCGCGTCGAATCCGGTCATGGCCCGACCCTAGGGGACCGGACCGACATCCGTCAGGGGACGAGATCCTCCGGCCGGACCGTCGCCTGGACGGGCTCGGTCAGCTCCAGCACCTCACCCCGTTTGACCGCCGAGTGCTCCACGTAGTGGGCGTGCCGACGGTGGTACAGGCGCAGCGCGCCGGTGTCCTGCTCGATCAGCAGGTACCAGTCGATGCCGGCGGCGGCGTAGTAGTGCATCTTGAGCACCTTGTCGGTGGCCGCGTTGCTCGGCGAGATGATCTCGCAGACCAGCCGGACCTCGTGCGCCTCCACGTTGGGATCGTCGAGGTCGACCGGGTTCGTGACGACGAGATCGGGAATGGGCACCCGTCCGGGCCTGAGCCGGACGTTCACCGCCTCCAGCAGTTCCAGCCCGACGGCCTCGGCGGCCGGTTCGAGGATGTTGCCCAGCTTGCGTGAGATCCGCTGGTGCCGGGGGGTGGGGGCTGGGGTCACGTGGAGGCTCCCGTCGAACAGTTCGACCCGCTGGGACGTCTCGCCGAGGGCGAGGTACTCCTCCTCGGTCCACGGGCCGTCGTGGTCGAACACCGCCGCGGTCATGGTCACCTCCACCTCGATCCGGCGCGGATCGTCTCCCGGTTGCCGCCACCATGGTCGCACCCGAGGTGCGACCGGGGGGCGCGCGTAGTGTCGATGTCCTGGTGGGGGGTACCGGAGGTAGATGCCGAGTCGTTACGCTGACCCCCGCTGACAGCTCCCGTTTTGTAGCTTATTTTCAGCCTCAGTGATCTGTTGTAAGTTCTCTTCGTCACTGAGGGAGGCGGTCGTGGACAAGCCAGCACCAGCGCCGTCCGGGCAACCGGGCGACCGTCCCGGCGTGCCGGAGCAGCGCGGAGACGGCCCGTACCTGAGGGTGAGCGACCTGCGGGTGCGGTTCGCCACCTCCGACGGCACGGTCCGCGCGGTGGACGGCGTCTCCTTCGCCGTCGAGCGCGGGCGCACCCTCGGCATCGTCGGCGAGTCAGGCTCGGGCAAGAGCGTCACCTCGCTGGCGATCCTCGGCCTGCACGATCCGAAGCGCGCCACCATCACCGGCGGGATCTCCGTCGGCGGCCGGCAGCTCATCGGCCTGCCGGAGGAGGACGTGCGCCAACTGCGCGGCCGGGACATGGCGATGATCTTCCAGGACCCGCTGTCCGCTCTGCACCCGTACTACACCGTGGGGAAGCAGATCGCCGAGGCGTTCCGGGTGCACCACCCGGGGGCCGGCAGGCGGGAGGCCCGGCGGCGGGCCGTGGACATGCTCGGCCGGGTCGGCATCCCGCAGCCGGCGAAGCGGTACGACCAGTACCCGCACGAGTTCTCCGGCGGCATGAGGCAGCGGGCGATGATCGCCATGGCCCTGGTCAACGACCCGGACCTGCTGATCGCCGACGAGCCGACCACCGCGCTCGACGTCACCGTGCAGGCACAGATCCTCGACCTGCTCGCCGACCTCCAGGCCGAGTTCCACTCCGCGATCATCCTGATCACCCACGACCTCGGCGTGGTCAGCCAGGTCGCCGACGAGGTGCTGGTGATGTACGGCGGACGGGCCGTCGAGCACGGCTCCGTGGAGCAGGTGCTCCGGCGCCCGCAGCACCCGTACACCTGGGGTCTGCTCTCCAGCGTGCCGTCGTTGCACGGCGACTCGGACGCGGACCTGATCCCCATTCCGGGCAACCCGCCCAGCCTGATCAACCTCCCGTCGGGCTGCGCCTTCCACCCCCGCTGCCGGTACGCCGACCGCAACGGCGACCGCTCCCGCACCGAGGTCCCGACGTTGGGCCCGGCCGGCGAGGCGGGTCACCTGGTCGCCTGCCACCTGTCCGCGCGGGAGCGCACCCAGCTGTACCGCGAGGACGTCGCACATGTGGGGGTGGCACGGTGAGCGCGAGGAACGTAGCGGAGCGGAGTCCCGCAGTCGCGAACGAGGGTGCGTGGGTGAGCGCGAGGAACGTAGCGGAGCGGAGTCCCGCAGTCGCGAGCGAAGGCGTGGCGGTGAGCGCGAGGAACGTAGCGGAGCGGAGTCCCGCAGTCGCGAGCGAAGGTGGCTCAAGTGAGTGAGCCGTTGCTGCGGGTCAGCGGGCTGACCAAGCACTTCCCGGTGCGCGACGGGTTCCGGAGCACCGGCCTGGTCCAGGCTGTCGACGGCCTGGACTTCGAGGTGCGCCCCGGCGAGACGCTGGGCCTGGTGGGGGAGTCGGGCTGCGGCAAGACCACCACCGGCCGGATGCTGGTGCGGCTGCTGGAGCCGACCGCCGGGAAGATCGAGTTCGCCGGGCGGGACATCACCCACGCCGGGCGGCGCGAGCTGCGCCCGCTGCGGCAGGAACTCCAGATCATCTTCCAGGACCCGTACGCCTCGCTGAACCCCCGGCACACCGTGGGCCGGATCGTGGCGATGCCGTTGCAGGTCAACGGGATCAACCCGCCGGGCGGGGTGCGCAAGCGGGTCCAGGAGCTGCTGGAGCTGGTCGGGCTCAATCCCGAGCACTACAACCGCTACCCGCACGAGTTCTCCGGCGGGCAACGGCAGCGCATCGGCATCGCCCGGGCGCTGGCCCTGCGACCGAAGCTGATCGTCGCCGACGAGCCGGTCTCCGCCCTGGACGTCTCGATCCAGGCGCAGGTGGTCAACCTGCTGCGGGACCTGCAACGGGATCTCGGGCTGGCGTTCGTCTTCATCGCCCACGACCTGGCCGTGGTGCGGCACTTCTGCCAGCGGGTCGCCGTGATGTACCTGGGCCGGATCGTCGAGATCGGCGACCGGGCGGACATCTACGAGCGCCCGCAGCACCCGTACACCCGGGCCCTGCTGTCGGCGATCCCGGACGTGACGACGCTCGGGCCGGGCGGCCGGATCCGGCTGACCGGCGACGTGCCGACCCCGCTGAACCCGCCGTCGGGCTGCCGGTTCCGCACCCGCTGCTGGAAGGCGCAGGACGTCTGCGCCACCGAGGAACCGGCCCTGAAGCCCCGGGACGGCGGCGCCCAGTCGACGGCCTGCCACTTCCCGGAGTCCGAGCGGGCCGGCGTGAGTGGTGCGGAGGTGACGAGGTGAGCCTGTCCCCGGTCGAGGGCGTGGCGCTGGCGGAGATCGAGTCCACCGGCGACGGCGACGGCGACGGCGACGCGCCGAAGGCGAAGGGCTTCGTCGGCCGGTCGCCCGGCCAACTCGCCTGGGTCCGGCTGCGGCGGGACCGCACGGCCGTGATCAGTGCCGCGATGCTGATCTTCTTCGTGCTGCTCGCGCTCGCCGTGCCGCTGATCGAGGCGCTGTACGGCGTGGGCCCGCGCGAGCAGTTCCAGGACCGGCTCGACGGCTTCGGCATGCCGCTGGGCTACGCCGGGGGCATCACCGGCGAGCACTGGTTCGGGCTTGAGCCGGGCCTGGGCCGGGACATCTTCATCCGGATGGTGCACGGCCTGCGGACGTCGCTGTTCATCGCGTTCGCCGCCGCCGTGATCACCGCCGCGTTCGGCATCCTGCTGGGCACCCTCGCCGGCTACCTGGGCGGCTGGATCGACGCGGTGATCAACTGGATCACCGACCTGACGCTGGCCATGCCGTTCCTGGTCATCGCGCTGGCCCTGACCCCGACCGTCGCGCTGCGCTTCTACGGCCAGCGCGAGGCGGTGCCGCCCGCGTTCCAGATCGGCGTGCTGATCGCCATCTTCGCCCTGTTCGGCTGGACCAGCACCGCCCGGCTGGTCCGGGGGCAGGTCATCGCGTTGCGCGAGCGGGAGTTCGTGGAGGCGGCCCGGGCCAGCGGGGCCGGGCTGGGCCACATGCTCTTCCGCCAGCTCCTGCCGAACATCTGGGCGCCGATCCTGGTGTCGTTCTCCCTCGCGGTGCCCTCGTACATCACCAGCGAGGCGGCGCTGTCGTTCATCGGCGTCGGCCTCACCGACGAGACGCCGAGCTTCGGCCGGATGATCTACCGCAGCCTGGACTACCTCCAGACCGACCCGGCGTACGTCTTCTTTCCCGGCATCACGATCTTCGCGCTGGTGCTCGCCTTCAACCTCTTCGGGGACGCGCTGCGCGACGCGCTCGACCCGAAGTCGTCCCGGTAGGGGTTTTCCATGGCGCGATTCCTGGTCAAGCGGCTGCTCTCCGCCGTGGTCACGCTGTTCGCGGTGAGCGTGCTCAGCTTCCTGATGTTCTTCGCCCTGCCCCGGGACCCGGTCACCGGCATGTGCCCGAAGAACTGCAACCCGGAGCGACTGGAGCGGGTCCGTCAGGAGCTGGGCCTGCGCGATCCGTTGATCAGCCAGTACGCCGGCTACATGAAGGGCATCGTGACCGGTCGGGACCTGGGCAGCGCCCAGGGCGGCCGGTGCGACGCCCCCTGCCTGGGCTGGTCGTACGTGAACAACGAGGCGGTCAGCGACACCATCGCCCGGGTGCTGCCGGTGACCCTGAGCATCGTGATCCCGGCGGCGATCCTCTGGCTGCTGCTCGGCGTCGGCCTCGGCATGATCTCGGCGCTGCGCCGGGGCACCTGGCTGGACCGGGTGGCCATCGGCTTCTCGCTGACCGGCGCGTCGTTGCAGCTCTACTTCGTCGGCGCGGTGCTGCTGCTGGTCTTCGTCTACAACCTGCGGTGGCTGCCGGTGCCGAGCTACACACCGCTGTTCGACAATCCGGCGAAGTGGGCCAGCGGCCTGGTGCTCGCCTGGGTCGCGCTGGCCTTCCTCTACTCCGCCATCTACGCCAGGCTGTCCCGGGCGCAGATGCTGGAGACGCTGTCCGAGGACTACGTCCGCACCGCGCGGGCCAAGGGCCTGACCAAACCCAAGGTGTACGGGCGGCACGCGTTGCGCGCGGCGATCACCCCGGTGGTGACCATCGCGGGGCTGGACGTCGGTGGGGCGCTGGGCGGGACCGTCATCACCGAGACCACCTTCGGCATCCAAGGGCTGGGGCGTACCGCGGTGAACGCGGTCAGCGACGGTGACCTGCCCACCATCATGGCGACCGTGCTCATCTCCGCGGTCTTCGTGGTGCTGGCCAACGTCCTGGTGGACCTGCTCTACGCCGTGATCGATCCCCGGGTGCGGCTGCGCTGACCCGCCGGCGGGTCAGCTTCCCCGACCGCGGCGGAAGTTATCGAAAACCGTTACACAATTCGTAGTTTTTCTTCTTTACGATCCTCGGGACGTCGGCGTTTCCGCCCGGCGGCACCGGGTGGAGGGGGTAGCAGATGAGACCACGCGCAGCGGTCGCCGCAGGCGGCGCCATCGCACTGGTGGTGACGTTGGGGGCGTGCTCGGAGAACACGGGCGAGGGCACCACGGTGGACAACACCCGGCAGCAGACCGGAGTCATCGCCACCGACCCGAAGGACTCGAAGGGCCCGGCGGCCGAGGTGAGCGGGGCGCAGAAGGGCGGCACCTTCACCATCATCCGGGAGACCCCGATCTCCCACCTGGACCCGCAGCGGACGTACTCGTTCGCGGGCCTGATGGCCAACCCGCTCTTCTCCCGCTACCTGACCACCTGGAAGGATGACGGCAAGGGCGGCCTGGTCCTCGTCGGCGACCTGGCCGAGACCCCGGGCACCAACGTCAACTCCGACTGCAAGGTCTGGGAGTTCAAGATCAAGGACGGGGTGAAGTTCGAGGACGGCAGCCCGATCACCTCGAAGGAGATCGCGTACGGCATCGCCCGGTCCTTCAACCCGGACCTCGCCGGCGGCCCGACCTACGTGCAGGAGTGGCTGGCCGACAGCCCGGAGTACGACACCAAGTGGGACTTCAAGAAGAACCAGGCCTCGCTGCCGCCGGGGCTGACCACGCCGGACCCGAAGACCCTGCGCTTCGAGTTCGCCAAGCCCCGCTGCGACCTGCCGTTCGCGGTGTCGCTGCCGACCAGCGCGCCGCTGAAGGCCGACAAGGACACCGGGGTCAACCTGGACCAGCGACCGTTCTCCTCGGGCCCGTACAAGGTCGCCAAGAACCAGGCCGGCGTGCAGCTCACCCTGGACCGTAACCCCCACTGGGACGCCAACACCGACCCGGTGCGCCACCAGTACCCGGACCAGTTCGTGTGGAGCTTCGGCCCGACCGCCGACGCCGCGAACAACCGGGTGATCGCCGACAACGGCGCCGACCAGAGCGCGGTCGCCTTCAACTACGTGCCGTCCTCGCTGGTCGCCAAGGTGGCCCAGGACCAGGCGCTGAAGTCGCGGAGCATCCTCTCCCCGACGCCGAGCGCCAACCAGCTCGTGATCAACAACCAGCGGGTCAAGGACCTGAAGATCCGCCAGGCGCTGAACTACGCCATCGACCGCGAGGGCCTGATCAAGGCGGTCGGCGGGCAGACCGTGGCTCAGCCGATGACCACGCTGATGCCGTCGTCCACCATCGGCTTCAAGGCGTTCGACGCGTACCCGGCCGGGGCCAACGGCAACGTCGACAAGGCCAAGGAACTGCTCGGCGGCCAGACCCCGGAGCTGGTCCTCGGTGTGGCCGACAACACGGGCGAGCAGAAGATGGCGATCCAGCTCAAGGGCAACCTGGAGCGGGCCGGCTTCAAGATCACCGTCCGGAACATCCCGGACGACGCGAAGCTCGACGAGATCAAGAAGAAGGACAACCCCTGGGACCTGTACATCGGTAACTGGGCGGCGGACTGGCCCAGCGGCGCGTCCATCCTGCCGGTGCTCTACGACGGCCGGACCATCAAGGCCGAGGGCAACAGCAACCAGTCGTACCTGAACGACCCGGCGATCAACGCCGAGTTCGACCGGATCCTCGCCCTGGAGCCGGCGAAGCAGGGGCCGGAGTGGGCCAAGCTCGACGAGCGGATCATGAAGGAGCAGGCCCCGGTGGTGCCGCTCTACGTCGACGTGGCCTTCCTCGTGCACGGCTCGAAGGCCGGCGGGGTCTTCGTCTCCAGCGTCTTCGGGTACCCGTCCTTCGTGAACGCGCACGTCAAGCCGTGATCCTCGGCTGACCGCCGACGGCCGGGCCCCCTCGCACAGCGCCGTGCGAGGGGGCCTTTCCGTCCGCCGTCACCCGAGGTGGGTGCGGAGGAAGTCCAACTCCAGGCGGAGCAGGCGCTCCGCCAGGCCGCCCGCCGCCATGTGGGTGGCCCCGGTCAGCGGCAGCACCGAGTGCGGCCGGCCCGCGCCCAGCAGCGCCGCCGACAGCCGCAGCGTGTGCGCGGCCACCACGTTGTCGTCGACCAGGCCGTGCAGCAGCAGCAGCGGCCGGGCTGGCTCACCGGACACCGGCCGCTCGGCGGCCAGCTCCAGCAGCGAGTGGTGCGCGTAGACGTCCGCCCCGTCCTCCGGCATCCCCAGGTAGCGCTCGCTGTACGCGGTGTCGTACAGCGCCCAGTCGGTGACCGGGGCGCCGACGATCCCGCACCGGAACAGCTCCGGGTGGCGCAGCACCGCCAGCCCGGCCAGCCAGCCGCCGAACGACCAGCCCCGCACGCCGACCCGTCCCAGGTCCAGGTCGGGATGCTTGCCGGCGAGCGCGGTCAGCGCGTCGATCTGGTCGGTCAGCACCACGTCGGCCACCCGCCGGTGCACCGCCTTCTCGAACGACGGGGCCACCCCGGGGGTGCCCCGGTTGTCGATCGTCACCACCGCGAAGCCCGAGTCGGCCCACCACTGCCGCTCCAGCCAGGCCGACCGGGCCGCCACCACCTCCTGGTGCCCCGGGCCGCCGTAGACGTCCAGCAGCACCGGAAGTCGGGTGCCCTTGACGTGGTCGGTCGGGTAGAGCACCGCGCTCGGCAGCCGCCGGTCGGTCACCCGCACCATCGTCGGCCGGGGCGCGTACGGCGGGGTCGCGGCCGACGAGCGGAGCTGCGCCACCTCCCGGTCGCCGCGCCACACCGACCAGGTGGTCCCCGGCTGGTCCAGCGAGGCGGTGCCGACCACCAGCGTGTCCCCGCCCACCGCGGCGGTGTGCCAGCCGGGGGTGCCGCTCATCCGACGGGCGTCCACCCCGCCGCCGATCAGCGTCCGGACCCGGTACAGGTGCCGCTGGCTCGGCTCCCCCTCACTGGCCTCGACCAGCAGGTCGGCCGGGCCGTCGCCGGCGGGGAGCCGGCCCACCACCCGGCGCACGTACAGCGAGGGTGGGGTGAGCAGGGTGCCGTCGGCGAACAGGCAGCGGGCGTCGTACCCGTCGTGGGCCAGTTCGCCGCCGACCAGCACCCGGCCGTCCGGCAGGTGCGCCGGGGTACCGGGGATCGGCTCCACCCAGCGGGGGTCGGCCAGCTCCGCGTGCACCTGGGTCTCCCCGGTGCGCGGGTCCACCGCGAGCACCAGGCCGTGCTGCTGGGAGCGGCGCAGCACGGTGATCAGCGGGTTGCCGTCGGCCCAGTCGACCGACGTCAGGTACGGGTAGGTCTCCCGGTCCCAGTGCACGTCGACCCAGCCGCCGTCGAGGTCGAGCAGGTGCAGGCTGACCTCGGCGTTCGGCCCGCCGGCCTGCGGGTACGCGATGCTGGTCGGCGGGCTCGCCGGATCGGCCGGGTCGTGCAGGTGCCAGCGGGGCAGCCGGGACTCGTCGACCCGGGCGGCCAGCACGCCACGCCCGTCCGGCGCCCACCAGTAGCCCCGGAACCGGTGGAACTCCTCGGCCGCCACGTGCTCGGCCAGCCCCCAGGTGACCCCGGCGTCCTCGCCGGCCAGCAGGGTGTCGGTGCCGTCGGGCGACACCACCCGCAGCTCGCCCAGGCGTACCCCGTCGGCGGCGTCGGTGACGTATGCCAGGCGTTCGCCGGTCGGGTCCGGCCGCGGGTCGATGACCGGGCCGGCGACGGCCACCTCGACCACGTCCCCGTGCACCAGGTCGGCCCGGAACAGTCGGCCGGCCAGCGCGAACACCGCCACCCGGCCGGCCCCGTCCAGGGCGTACGAGCCGATGCCGGCGGCGCTGAGCCGCAGCCGTTCGCGCAGCGCCCGCTCCCCGGGAGAGAGGGCCGACGGGTCGACGCCGGCACCGAGCAGCCTCGCCGGGTCGGCGACCAGCCGCTCCTCGCCGCTGGTCGGATCGAGCAGCCAGAGCGCGTCGGCTGGATCCTCCGGACCGGCCGAGCGCAGGAAGATCACCCGGGCGCCGTCGTCGGCCACGGAGACGGCGCGCGGTGCCCCGTGAGAGAACCGGCGGGTACGGGCGGCCAGCTCCGGAAAGTCCACACGTCGGATCGTAGAGCGGGCCCGGCGATGATGTGGCCGACCTGCTCGGACGCGTCGGGAACGGCGGGGAATCCACCGCCGGTTAGAGTGACCGTCGTGACGACGCTGCCCGACCACCGCCTCCTGCTGGTCCACGCGCACCCCGACGACGAGTCCATCGGCACCGGCTCGACGATGGCCCACTACGCAGCCACCGGCGCCCACGTCACGCTGGTGACCTGCACCCTCGGCGAGGAGGGCGAGATCCACGTGCCGGGGCTGAGTCAGCTCGCCGCCGCCGAGGCCGACCAGCTCGGCGGGTTCCGGATCGGTGAGCTGGCCGCCGCCTGCGCCGCGCTGGGCGTCGCCGATCACCGCTTCCTCGGCGGCGCGGGCCGTTACCGCGACTCAGGGATGATGGGCCTGGCCACCAACGAGCACCCCCGGGCGTTCTGGCAGGCCGACCTCGACACCGCCGCCGGGTACCTGGTGGAGATCATGCGGGAGGTACGCCCGCAGGTGCTGATCACGTACGACCCGAACGGCTTCTACGGCCACCCCGACCACATCCAGGCGCACCGGGTGGCGATGCGGGCGGTGGAGCTGGCCGCCGCGGAGGGGATCGCCCCGGCCAAGGTCTACTGGACGGCCATGCCGCGCAGCGTGCTGGAGGCCGGCCTGAGCCACTTCACCGAGTCGTCGGACAACCCCTTCGACGGCATCGAGAGCATCGAGGACCTGCCCTTCGGCACCCCCGATCCGGAGATCGCGGCCCGGATCGACGCCACCGAGCAGCACGCCGCCAAGGAGGCGGCGATGCGGGCGCACGCCACCCAGATCCCGGCCACCTCCTGGCTCTACTCGATCGCCGGCAACTTCGGCGCCGAGTTCATGGGGGTGGAGTACTTCACCCTGGCGGTGGGGGAGAAGGGGCCGGGTGCCGGCCCGTACGGCTGGGAGGACGACCTCTTCGCCGGGCTCGGCATCGACGACGGCGGGTCCGGCCGAGCCCCGGTCTCGGCGGCCGGCGTCCGGTGACCCTGCCCGCCGCGCCGATGTCGGTCGTCCCGCCGCAGGCCCCCGCCCCGACCCCGCCGCGCCGGGCGCGGCGGCTGCTCGACGTCGCCCTGCGGGTCGTCGGCGGCCTGGTGGCCGTGGTCGGTGCGGTGGCAACCGGCCTGCTGGAGCTGATCCTGTCGACCGTCCGGGTCGGCGGGCAGCTGATCGGGGTGTCCGTGCTGGTGGCCGTCGTCGCCAACATCGCGCTGGGCTGGTTCGCGTACGCGGCGGTCGGCCGCCGGTGGGCGGTGGTCCTGCCGGCGACGCCGTGGTTCGTGCTGATGGGCGCGGCGGCCGTCCGGACCAGCGAGGGGGACCTGCTGCTCGCCGGGGACAACTGGGTCGGGCTCGCGCTGATCGTGGTGGGGGCGATGACCTTCGCGGTGATGGGGTTCCGGCAGGTCCTGGCGCCGCCGCCGGTCCGCCTGGACGGGTGATGACGGCGCTCAGCTTCCGGTGGTAGATATTCCTGCCAGGAGGCCCGCCGTAGCGGCGGGCGGTGCGGCGGGAGGCGTGCGGTGAAGAATCGATGGCTGTGGGTCGGGGTGCTCGCGGCGGCGCTGTTCGCGGTCAACGTGGTGGCCCGGATGGTCAGCAAGTTCGGTCTCGACGCCGACGACGCGGCGGCCGACCGGGTCTCGCTGGCGATGTTCCTGGTGATCGGGGCGATCCTCGCGGTGCTGGCGTTCCGCTGGGGGCAGGACCGCCCGGTGGCCCGCTGGGCCGGCGACCTGGCCCCCGCCGTGGGGATCGCGCTGCTGCTGACCGTCCTGGTCGGGCCGCTGCTGGTCGGGCAGAACCCGTTCGACGGCGACTCGGGCACCCTGCTGGCCCAGGCCGGGCTCTACCTGCTGGCCGCCGCCGCGGGCGTGCTCGTGGGCTACCTGACCCTCACCACGCTGGGCCGCGACCACCGCTCCCGGATGCTCAAGCGGTACGCCGAGATCAAGGCGGCGAAGCCGCACCGCCCGGTCCGCCGCTGACCACCCGCCCCCTCGGGCCCGCGCCGGCCCGGGTCAGGGGGCGACACGGGTGAGGTAGGTGTGGTGGGTGGTGAAGCCCAGCGAGCGGTAGAGGGCCACCGCCGGGGCGTTGCTCTGCTCCACCTGGAGGAAGGCGTCGGTGGCGCCCAGGGCCGCGCCCCAGTCGGCCAGGGCCCGGATGACCCGGGTGGCCAGGCCCTGCCGTTGGGCGTGCGGGAGGACCTCGATCAGGGTCAGGCCGAGCAGCCGCCGCGCACCGGTGACCGTGCCGCGGCCGACGGCGAGCAGTTCGCCGTCGGCGTACACCCGGGCGAAGCGGACCTGCTCCACGGCGGTGAGCACGTGCCGGGCGGCGTCCGGGAGGCCGCCCTTGCGCCCGGCGGCGACGGTGAGCCAGTCGTCGGACGGCGCGGCGGTCAGCTCGACCGGCGGTGGTCCGGCGTGGTCCGCCCGCAGCGTGGCCAGCGGCACGGTCTGCACCAGCACCGGCGGCCGGGCGCCCCAGCCGCGCTCGTCCAGCTCGGCGCCGACCGGCGCGGCGAGCGGCAGCGGAGTGTTGACCATGGCGGGCTGCCCGAGGTCGGCGTACCAGCGCTCGACGGCGTTCAGTGCGGCCGGCAGCGGCCGGTCCGGGTCGCCCACCGGCAGGGCCGAGTTCGCCCGGCCGGTCCAGCCCTCGGCGCTGCGCAGCAGCCAGTCGCCGAGCCGGCCCCGGGTCGGGGCCGGCCACGCCGCGTCGGCGGCCAGTTCCAGCGCCACCACCGCGGCGGCCGTCGGCCGGCGGGCCGGCGGCACCCGCTTGGCCCGGTGCACCTCGCCCACCGGGACCTGGAGCCGGCCCTGCGCGGTGGTCAGGGTGAGATGGGTCTCGGTCAGCTCCACCAGCTCGCCGAGGGCGTCCGAGAAGAGCGGCCGGCCTTCGCGAATCCCCACAATCCGGCGAACCACGATCCGGTGTCCCACATCCTGCTGTCGGAGCACGATCGACCCCCTCCCCGGCGAGATACTAGGCTCTAACCGTCGCGGGTGATCGCGGCGTGTCTTGCGGAGGAGAAGACCGGTGACCTACATCATCGCCGAGCCCTGCGTGGATGTGCTCGACAAGGCATGCATCGAGGAATGCCCGGTCGACTGCATCTACGAGGGAAACCGGATGCTCTACATCCACCCTGACGAGTGCGTCGACTGTGGTGCCTGTGAGCCGGTGTGCCCGGTCGAGGCGATCTTCTACGAGGATGACGTCCCGGAGCAGTGGAAGGACTACACCGGGGCGAACTACGAGTTCTTCGAGGACCTGGGCTCGCCCGGTGGCGCCTCGAAGATCGGCAAGGTGGCGAAGGACGCGACCTTCGTCGCGGGCCAGCCACCGCGCGGAGAAGGCCACTGAATCGGCCCGAGCCGGTCTCGTCACGGCTGCCCGAATTCACCTGGGACACCCTGGGCGCCGCGGCCGCAGTGGCCGCGGCGCACCCGGGCGGCCTGATCAACCTCTCGATCGGCACGCCGGTCGACCCGGTGCCCCCGGTGATCCGGCAGGCCCTGGCCGACGCGTCCGACGCCCCCGGCTACCCGCTGACCGCCGGCACGCCCGCCCTGCGGGCCGCCATCGCGGCCTGGGTGGCCCGGGTCTGCGGCGCGGGCGTCGACGGCCTCGGGGTGCTGCCCACCATCGGCTCCAAGGAGCTGGTGGCGTGGCTGCCCACCCTGCTCGGCCTCGGCCCCGGTGACGTCGTCGTGGTGCCGTCGGTCTGCTACCCGACGTACGAGGACGGGGCGCGGATCGCCGGCGCCACCACGGTGCGCACCGACTCGCTGACCGCGCTCGGCCCCGACCCCCGGGTCCGGCTGGTCTGGGTGAACTCGCCGGGCAACCCGACCGGCCGGGTGCTGCCCGCCAACCACCTGCGCAAGGTGGTCGACTGGGCCCGCGAGCGGGGCGCCGTGGTGGCCAGCGACGAGTGCTACCTGCCGCTGGGCTGGTCGGCCGCCGCCGAGCCGGTCTCGGTGCTCGCGCCCGAGGTCTGCGGCGGGTCGTACGACGGGCTGCTGGCGGTGCACTCGCTGTCCAAGCGCTCCAACCTCGCCGGGTACCGGGCGGGCCTCGTCGCCGGCGACCCCGCCCTGGTCGCCGAGCTGCTGAGGGTGCGCAAGCACGCCGGCATGATCGTGCCCGCCCCGGTGCAGGCGGCGATGATCGTCGCGCTCGGCGACCAGGAGCACGCCGACGCCCAGCGGGAGCGCTACCGGGCCAGGCGGGAGCAGCTGCTGGCCGCGTTCACCGGGGCCGGGTTCACGGTCGAGCACTCCGAGGCCGGGCTCTACCTCTGGATGACCCGGGGCGAGGACTGCTGGGCGACGGTGGACTGGCTGGCCCGCCGGGGCATCCTGGTCGCCGCCGGCGTTTTCTACGGCCCGGGAGGCGCGCGGCACGTCCGGGCGGCGCTGACCGAGTCCGACGAGCACATCGCGGCGGTCGCCGCGCGCCTCGCCCTGCCCTGAGTCGAGCGGGTGCACCGGTGCCCCGGCCGGCCGGGGCACCGGCGGCGGTCACCCGCCGATCCGGCGGAACACCGTCAGCAGCGCGTCCCGGCTGTGCTTCCCCAGCAGCTCGCTGGAGAACAGCTCCTGCATCTTCATCGTCCGCCCGCCGTGCAGGGCCAGCTCGGCCTTCAGCGGCACCTCCCGCCTCACCGCGACCGAGGTCATCTCCTCGTACGGCAGGAAGGTGTGTCGGGTCGCGAGCTCGGCCACCGGTACCGATCCGAGCAGCGCCCGCAGCCGCTCCTCGCCCTTGCTCGCCTTGCCCGGGTCGGCGATCAGCACCAGCCCACGGTCCAGGACCAGCACGTCGTGCTCGGTGCCGTCGACCTTGATGTTGGCCAACGCGCCGACGAGGTCGGCGTCGTGTCCGGAGACCCGCCGCTGCACCACCGTCGCGCCGGCCGGGTCGACGCCGGCCTCGGCGAGGCGGGCCAGCGCCTCGTCCAGGGTCTCGGGGTCGACCGCGAGCTTGGCGACCTCGGTCAGGTCCCACGGCTCGCCGTCCGGGCCGACCAGCCGGGCGGGGGTGGACCAGGACAGCTGCCAGTGCGCCTGGCCGGCGCGAATCGCGGCGTTGACCAGCAACGAATTCATCGGGCCGGCGAAGCGGGCGGCGGCCTCCTCGCGGGAGGAGTCCGAGTAGAACTGCTCGGCGAACTCGCCGAGCCGACCCGCGCGGACCAGGTCCAGCACCGTGGGCAGGCCGGGCTCCGCCGCGCCGGTGAACCGGCCCGCAGCCCGGTAGACGGCGTCGGCCTCGCGCTGTCCGCCGGCGGCGATCGTCGCCGCGATGAACTCGGGCCAGGCCAGGACCTGCCGTCCCTCGTGCGCGATCACGTCCGCCTGCAACGCCAGACCCGCCGCGCCGATGTCGGCCAGCAGGCCGGCGGCCGGCCGCTCGTCCGGCGCGGGCGCGTCGGCCGGCGCGTCGGCCATCGCGGCCACCCGAATACCGACGGGCGGGTGGGTGTCCCAGCGGGACGGCTTCTCGTCGGGCGCGTTCTCCCGCAGCGCGGTGATCTCGTCCCGGCGGGCGGCGAGCAGCTGGCCGAAGCCGCCGAACAGGTCATCCGGGGCGAGCCCCGCCGACCAGCCCGGCTCGACGTACCGGGCCATGTAGAACGACCAGGCGGCGCCCAGCGCCGGCAGGGTGCGCAGCGCGGACGTGGCTGCCTCCCGGCCGGCCAGCCGCACCGCGGAGCGGTCGGCCTCCAGCTCCTGGCGGCGCGACGCGGCGTTGTCCACCAGCAGGTAGAGCTTCGCGTACCCCCGGAAGACCCAGCCGATCGGGTTGCGCCCGCCGATCCGACCGATGGTCTCGGCGATCGCCAGCCGCCCCCGGTACGCCACTGCGCCGAGCCGGGTGTGCCGGCCCGAGTAGTGGCCCAGCTCGTGTGCCAGCACCGCGCGGAACTGGTCGACCCGCATCGCCTGGAGCAGCGGCAACCCGACGTACATGGTCCGCCGGCCGCCCACCAGGCCGAGCATGCTGCTCTGTTCGGCGACGGCCGCGTTCACCTCGGGCACCAGCCGGATCTCGTCCGGGGCGCGGGTGCCGACCTCGGCGGCCAGCTCACGCACTGCGGCCCAGAGCGCAGGGGCGGCCCGCTCGTCGAGGACCAGGCCCGGCGCGGGCTCGCTCTTGGTGCGGACGGCTCGCCAGAGCCCGACCAGTACGGCGCCGAGCGCCAGCAGGAGCGGGATCATGAGCTTGGCGGTGGCGAGACCGCTGGCCCACTGGTGGATCCAGAAGCCGAATGCGACGACGGCGGCGAGCTGGAGCAGCGCGACGACGTAGAAGCCGATCAGCATGAGCACCGAGGCGAGAGCCCGGTACGTCGCGGCGGACATGATGTTGCCCTTTCCCCGTACGGACACCCATGTGGTGTCCGGCGGGAGGGACCGTACTTCGTCGATCTTCGTTGAGCATCCACCGTCCGGTCAGCGCCGGGCGGCCTGAGATCCAGGACGCCGGGCGCTCGTCCCGGGAGACGGGCACACGAGGGGGCCGGCGTCGGGCGGGCGATATCCTCGGGGCCGAACGGGCCGAGGTGACCTCGACGCGTACCGACCGAGACGCCGAGGTGGGTGATGGGGGACAGGCCCGGTGGCAACCCGCGGGCCGCGGTGGTGGGCACCGGGCTCATCGGCGGCTCGGTCCTGCTCCGCCTGCACGAGCGCGGTATCGACGTCACCGGCTGGGACCCGGACACCGCCACCCGCGCGGAGGGACGCGCCCGGGGCATTGCCTTCCCCGACGAACTGGCCGACGCCGTCCGCGACCGGGACGCGGTGTTCCTCTGCGGCCCGCTGTCGAGCCTGCCGGAAACCCTGCTCATCGTCGCCAGGCACACCGGTCCCGACTGCGTGCTCACCGACGTGGGCAGCACCAAGGGCGGGATCGCCGGGTTCGCCGTGGCGCACGGCCTGTCCGACCGCTTCGTCCCGGGGCATCCGATGGCCGGGGCGGAGCGCGCCGGGCTGACCGCCGCCGTCCCCGAGCTGTTCGACGGCGCGGCCTGGGTGCTCTGCCCCACGGCCGAGGGCATCGAGCGTTTCCGCAGGCTCGCCGCCCTGGTCATCGACGTCTTCGACGCGCGGGTCGTCCCGATGGCGCCGGACGCGCACGACGCGGCGGCGGCCCTCGCGTCGCACATCCCGCACCTGCTGGCCGGCAGCCTGGCCGGCGCGGTGGCGGACGCCGACCTGCGGGACGCCGTGCTGGGCCTGGCCGCCGGCAGCTTCCGGGACGGCACCCGGGTCGCCGGCACCCCGGCTGCCCGGACGGCGGACATGCTGCTGAACAACCGCGACCAGGTGCTCGCCCAGCTCGGCCGGGTCACCGGGTTCCTCGACCGGCTCGCCGCCGCGCTCCGGTCCGGCGACGCGGCGGCCCTCGTGGGGCACTACGAGCGGGCGCGAGGGCTGCGGCTGGCCCTGATCGACCGCGGGTTGCCCCCGGTCGTCCGCGACTTCTCGCTCGGTGGGGGCGTCGACGGCGAACTGGCGTACCTGCTGTCGCTCGGCGCTGCCGGCGGGCACCTGACCGACTGCCGGGTGGCGGCGGGGACGGTGACCTACACCGGCCACCTCCCGGCCGCCCCGGCCTGAGCCGCACCGTCCCGTCCTCCCGAGAGGGTGCCGACGAGGGCCTGCTCCACGCGGGCGTCGGTGAGGTGTCCTTTCCTTCCTTTAGGGTGAGGGCATGGTGGACGGACCAATCGTGGCGGTACGCGGCGAGGCGTACCGGGAAGTCGCTCCGGAGCTGGCCCGGTTCACGGTGACCGCGACGGCGCGGGACCGGGACCGGGAGGCCGTGCTGACCCGGCTCGCCGAGCGGGCCGCCGCCGTGCGGGTGCTGCTCGACGCCGCCGAGCCGGCGGTGGACCGCCGGGAGACCGGCGACCTGCGGGTCTGGCCGGAGACGAAGCGCTCCGGCGAGCGGGTGGTGGCCTGGCACGGCAGCGTCGCCACGACTGTCACCGTCACCGACTTCACCGCGCTGGGCGAGCTGATGCTCCGCCTGGCCGATCAGGACCAGGTCGAGGTCGCCGGCCCGTGGTGGTCGCTGCGGCCGGACAGCCCGGCGTACCGGGAGGCGCGGCACGCCGCCATCGCCGACGCGCTGGCCCGCGCCCGGGAGTACGCCGAGGCGCTGGGCTCCCGGGTGACCGCGCTGCTGGAGCTGGCCGACAACGGGCTGGCCCCGCAGCCGATGATGACCCGCGCCGCGTTCAAGTCCGGCGGGCCGGCGGACGCCCCGCCGGAGCTGGAACTGGACCCGCAGCCGCAGAGCCTGCACGCGGCGGTGGAGGCCCGGTTCACGATCACCGCGCCGGTCCTCGGCTGATGCCGGACGCCAGGGTCCTTTCCCTCGGAGAGCTGGTGGCCCGCGCCCGGGACCTGGCCGGGGCCGGGCCCCGGCAGCTCCTCGGTATCGCCGGAGCGCCGGGGGCGGGCAAGTCCACGCTGGCCGAGCGGGTCGTCGCCGAGGTGGGTGCGACCGCCCGGCTGGTGCCGATGGACGGCTTCCACCTGGCCCAGGCGGAACTGCGCCGGCTCGGCCGGGACGCCCGCAAGGGCGCGGTGGACACCTTCGACGTCGGTGGGTACGTCGCGCTGCTGCGCCGGTTGCGCCGGCTGGAGCCGATCTCGGTCTGGGCCCCGGGGTTCCGTCGGGACCTGGAGGAGCCGGTCGCCGGCGCGGTCGAGGTACCGCCCGAGGTGCGGTTGGTGGTGACCGAGGGCAACTACCTGCTGCTGTCCGAGGACCCGTGGGACGAGGTGCGGCAGTTGCTGCACGAGGTGTGGTTCCTCGACCTGGACGCCGAGCTGCGGCACCGCCGGCTGACCGCCCGGCACGAGTCGTACGGGCGGTCGCCGGAGCAGGCGCGGGCCTGGGCGCTGGGCAGCGACGAGGCCAACGCGGCTCTGGTGGCGGACACCGCCGTGCGCGCCGATCTGGTGGTCCGGCTGGCCGACCCGCCCGCCTGAGGGACGGGGGCCGGCGGCAGTGCCCCCTGGGCGGCGTCCCGCACCGCGAGCCACGGCCCGGTTCCCGGGTCAGGCGATCTCGCGTACGACCCGGGCGGGGTTGCCCACCGCGACGACGTTCGCCGGCAGGTCGCGGTTCACCACGGCGCCCGCACCGACCACCGTGTTGTCGCCGATGCTCACCCCGGCCAGCACGATCACCCCACCGCCGAGCCAGACGTTGTCCCCGATCGTGATCGGCTGCGCCGCCTCCCACTTCTCCCGCCGGGGCTCCGGGTCGACCGGGTGGGTGGCCGTCAGGAGTTGCACGTTCGGTCCCATCTGGACGTCCGCGCCGACGGTGATCCGGGCGACGTCGAGGAAGACCGCGTTGAAGTTGACGAACCCGCGCGGCCCCAGGTGGATGTTCCAGCCGTAGTCGCAGTGGAACGGCGGGCGGACCCAGGCGCCCTCGCCTACCGAGCCGAGCAGCTCGCGCAGCGCGGCCAGCCGCTCCTCGGGGTCGGCCGCCGAGCTGCGGTTGAACGCCTCGTTGAGGCGGGCGGCCCGGTCCAGGTCGGCCAGGATCTCCGGGTCCTCGGCGCGGTACAACTCGCCGGCGAGCATGCGGTCCTTCATGGAGGTCATCGGCCGATCATCCCCCGGCCGGGCCTCCACTTATTGCCAAGTTTGTCACTTCTCTGACTTCTCTTCCGCATACCGAGTATGCAATTCTTCTCTGTGCCTGTGCGACCTCTGTCAGTGATGACGCCTCTCAAGGAGGAATCCGTTGCATCGAACAGGAAGAAAATCGGCCGGCCTGGCGCTGGCCCTCGGTCTGGTGCTCGCCGCGCCGCTGACCACCCCGGCCGGGGCCGCCCCGGCCGCGTCCCCCGCCTCCGCCACCCCCGCCTCCGCCGCCGCCTCCGCCTCCGCCTCCGCGACCGTCGGTGCCGCGTCGGCCGGCCGGGCCGCCGGACGCCCGGCCACGGTCACACTGGTCACCGGTGACCGGGTCACCGTCGCGGCCTCCGGCGCGGTGTCCGTCCGGCCCGGCTCCGGCCGCGACGACCTGCGCTTCCTGGTGCAGCGGGACCGGGGCCGCGTCACCGTGCTGCCCCAGGACGCGCTGCCACTGCTCCGCTCGGGCAAGGTGGACCGGCGGCTCTTCGACGTCACCGGGCTGATCGAGGCCGGCTACGACGACGCCCACCGGGACAGTCTCCCGCTACTGGTCTCGTACCGCTCGGGTGAGGCCCGCCGGGCCGTCGCCGGCCTCGCCGGAATCCGGGTGACCCGCGACCTGCCCGCGATCGGCGGCGCGGCGGTGACGGCCGAGAAGGCCCGCGCCGGCGCGGCGTGGGGCGCGATGACCACGGGCCGGACATCCGCCCGGGTCGACACGGCGGAGGGTGTCGACCGGCTCTGGCTGGACGGCCGGCGCAAGGTGACCCTGGACCACAGCGTGCCCCAGATCGGCGCGCCCGTCGCCCACGCGGCCGGGCTCACCGGCAAGGGCGTCACCGTCGCGGTGCTGGACACCGGCGTCGACCCCGACCACCCCGACTTCGCCGGTCGGCTCGCCGAGTCGCGCAACTTCAGCGAGGCGCCCGAGTCGGGCGACACGGTCGGCCACGGCACCCACGTCGCCTCGACCATCGCGGGCAGCGGCGCCGCCTCCGGCGGGAAGTACCGGGGGGTGGCCCCGGACGCCACGCTGCTCTCCGGCAAGGTCTGCGAGAGCACCAACTGCACCGACTCGGCGATCCTCGCCGGCATGCAGTGGGCGGCGGCGGAGAAGCACGCCACCGTGGTCAACCTGAGCCTCGGCGGAATGGACACCCCCGAGGTCGACCCGCTGGAGCAGGCGGTGCAGACCCTCACCGCGCAGACCGGCACCCTCTTCGTCATCGCCGCCGGCAACGACGGCTCCGACGCCTCGGTCGGCTCCCCGGCCAGCGCGGACGCCGCCCTGGCGGTCGGCGCGGTCGACCGCGACGACGAACTGGCCGACTTCTCCAGCCGGGGCCCCCGGGTCGGCGACGACGCCCTCAAGCCGGACATCACCGCCCCCGGCGTGGAGATCGTCGCGGCTCGGGCGGCCGGCAGCGACCTCGGCGAGCCGGTCGGCGAGAAGTACATGACGCTCTCCGGCACGTCGATGGCCACCCCGCACGTCGCCGGCTCGGCGGCACTGCTCGCCCAGCGGCACCCCGACTGGCGGGCCGGCGCGCTCAAGTCGACCCTGATGGCCTCGGCGAAGCCGCATCCCGGGCAGACCGCCTACCAGCAGGGCGCGGGCCGGGTCGACGTGGCCCGCGCGATCGGCCAGCAGGTCACCAGCGACCCGGCGAGCGTGTCGTTCGGCCGCGCCGAGTGGCCGCACGGCGACGACCCCACGATCGCCCGCACGGTGACCTGGCGCAACTCCGGGTCCGCGCCGGTCACCCTCGACCTCACGGTCGAGGCCACCGGACCGGACGGCGAGCCGGCCCCGGCCGGCCTGTTCCGGCTCGGCGCGTCACAGGTCACCGTGCCGGCCGGTGGTCAGGCGCAGGCCACCGTCACCGCCGACACCCGGGTGCAGGGCGCGGACGGCTACTACACCGGCCGGGTCGTCGCCAGGTCCGGCGCGACGGTGGCGGTCACCCCGATCGCCGTGCACCGCGAGGTGGAGAGCTACGAGGTCACCATCAGCCACGTCGGCCAGGACGGCAGGCCCGCCACCGAGTACGGCACCACCCTGGTCGACCTGGAAACCTTCCAGTTCCCCACGGACGTCTACGACGCCGACGGCACGGCGACCGTGCGCGTCCCGAAGGGCCGGTACGGGCTGGCCGGCTACCTGTTCGCCACCGACGCGAACGGCGAGCCCACCGGGGCCACCATGCTCGCCCGGCCCGAACTGGTCGTCGACCGGGCGCTCCGGCTCACCCTCGACGCCCGCACCGCCAAGCCGGTGCTGAACACGGTGCCGCAGCGCGGCGCGACCCCGCTGCTGGTGGACGTCAGCGCGGTCTTCTTCGCAGAAGACGCGAGCATCTACTCGTTCGGCCTGTGGAGCGACGGCTTCGAGGGGCTGACCAGCGGGCAGATCGGCCCGGCCAGCACTCCCGAGCGGTTCGTCGCCACGATCGGCAGCCAGTGGGCCGACGGGGAGGCGGCCAGCAGCCCGTACCTGTACGCGTTGCTGGAGGCGTTCCCCGGCTGGATGCCGACCGGCTTCGTCAAGCACTACCGCAGCCGGGACCTGGCCACCGTCGTGCACACCTTCCGGGACGCCTACCCGGGGCTGGAGGCCGAGCGGATGGTCCTGGGCGAGTTGGAGTACAACACGGGCGGCTCCGCCGTGGTCCTGCGCACCGCGACGCCCGGCCGCCGGGTCGAGCACTACAGCACCAACCACGTGCGGTGGGAGAGCGAGCTGGACTTCGGCACCCGCGACCCCGAGGGCTGGCTGGACACACAGGCGGTGCTGCGCTCGCCGCCGACGGCGTACCGGGGCGGTCGGACGTCCCACGAGACCTGGGGCGTCGCCCCGTTCGCGCCGTCCTTCCCGGCGCGGCGCTGGCCGTGGGACGGGATCACCCGCACGGGCGACACCGTCGTGGTCAACCTGCCCGTGCACAGCGACGCGGGCGGACACGCCGGCGGGTCGCTCAACGACCCCCAGTGGACCAGGCTGTACCGCGAGGGCAAGCTGGTCGGGGAGAGCGAGTACCCGGGGTACGGGGAGTTCGAGGTGCCGGCGGGCGCGGCCAACTACCGGGTGGAGACCTCGGCGAAGCGCGGCTTCACCGACCTGAGCACCGAGGTCACCAGCGCCTGGACGTTCCGCTCGAAGCACGTCCCGGGTGACGACTTCGCGGCGCTGCCGGCGATGGCGGTGCGCTTCGCCCCGGCGCTGCGCGCCGACAACAGCGCCCCCGCCGGGCGGTCCTTCACCGTTCCGGTGCGGGTGGAGCGGCAGGACGGCGCCCCGGCTGCCAAGGTCGCCGCGCTGACCGTCGACGCCTCCTACGACGGCGGGAAGACCTGGCGCAAGGCGGAGCTGCGCCGCCAGGGCTCCGGCTGGGCGGCCACGCTCAGACACCCGGCCGGCGCCGGCCACGTCTCGCTGCGGGCCACCGCGGAGGACACCACCGGAAACACGGTGACCACGCGGATCATCCAGGCGTACCGGCTGCGCTGAACCGGCGTCCGGGCCCGGCGGCACGTCCCGCCGGGCCCGGACCCGTGCCGTCCTCCGTCGGCGGTGCCGCTGCCCGGCCTCGCTGACCCGGGGACCGCGTCGCGCCTCGGTCGTCAGTCGTTGGCGTGCAGGGCGGCGTTCAGCTCGATGCCCCGGCCGGTGCGCGGCTTCGCCTCCAGCGCGCCGGTTACCGAGTTGCGCCAGAACAGCAGGCCGTCGACGCCGGACAGGTCGCGGGCCTTGACCACCCGGCCGTCCGGGAGGGCGATCTTCGAGGCGGCAGTGACGTAGCAGCCGGCCTCGACCACGCAGTCGTCGCCGAGGGAGATGCCGACGCCGGCGTTCGCGCCGATCAGGCTGCGCTCGCCGATGCTGATCTTCTCGGTGCCGCCGCCGGACAGGGTGCCCATGATCGACGCGCCGCCGCCGATGTCGGAGCCGTCGCCGACCAGCACGCCCTGCACGATGCGCCCCTCGACCATCGAGGTGCCGAGCGTGCCGGCGTTGAAGTTGACGAAGCCCTCGTGCATCACGGTGGTGCCGGCGGCGAGGTGGGCGCCGAGCCGGACCCGGTCCGCGTCGGCGATCCGCACCCCGGCGGGGACCACGTAGTCGGTCATCCGGGGGAACTTGTCCACCCCGTACACGCTCAGGTGGCGGCCGGCGGCCCGTTCGATCACCCGCAGCTCGTCCACCCGCTCCGGCGGGCACGGCCCGGCCGACGTCCAGGCCACGTTCGCCAGCTTGCCGAAGATGCCGTCGAGGTTCAGCTCGTTGGGCCGCACCAGGCGGTGGGAGAGCAGGTGCAACCTCAGGTACGCGTCGGCGGCATCCTTGATCGGCTCGTCCAGCGACCCGATCACCGTGACCACCTGGGCGGTACGCAGGCCGGGCAGCGCCCGCTCGCCGACCGCCCCCGGCGGCAGGTCGAGCACGTCCGCCTCGTCCTCGCCGGGGACCAACGGAAGCTCGCCGAGCCCCAGCTTGCCCGTCGGGTACCAGGTGTCGAGCACCTGCTCGTCAGCGGTGATGGTGGCGAGGCCGATGCCCCACGCAGGCTGTGCAGTAGTCACCTCTGTGACGGTACCGTGCGAACCATGGAGAACCCGCTGACCCCTGAGGTCCTCGCCGATCCGGTGGCGTTGACCCGCGTCCTGGTCGACATCGAGTCCGTCTCTCTCGACGAGAAGGCGATCGCCGACTGTGTCGAGGAGGTGTTGCGTGCCGTGCCGCACCTGACCACGTTCCGGCACGGCAACACCGTCATGGCGCGTACCGACCTGGGGAGGGACTCCCGGGTGGTGCTCGCGGGGCACCTGGACACCGTCCCGCTGAACAACAACTTCCCGTCGACCATGCGCGGCGACCTGATGTACGGCTGCGGCACCTCGGACATGAAGTCCGGCGTGGCGTACGCGCTGCACCTGGCGGTGACCCTTCCCGAGCCGAAGTACGACGTGACGTACTTCTTCTACGAGGCCGAGGAGATCGAGTCGAAGTACAACGGGCTCTTCCTGGTCGCCGAGGCGCACCCGGAGTGGCTCCGGGCGGACTTCGCGCTGCTGCTGGAGCCGACGCACGGGATCGTGGAGGCCGGCTGTCAGGGCACCATGCGTGCGGTGGTGACCACCACCGGCGTCCGGGCCCACTCGGCGCGCTCCTGGCACGGGGTGAACGCCATCCACGCCGCCGGCGAGGTGCTGCGCCGCCTGTCCGGGTACGAGGCGCGGCGGGTCACCATCGACGGCTGTGACTACCGCGAGGGCATGAACGCGGTCCGGATCGACGGCGGCGTCGCCGGCAACGTGGTGCCGGACCACTGCGAGGTCGAGGTGAACTACCGGTTCGCGCCCGACCGGACGCCGGCCGAGGCCGAGGCGCACCTGCGCGAGGTGTTCGCGGGCTTCGAGCTGCGGGTGACCGACGCGGCGGCCGGGGCGGCACCCGGGCTGGACGCGGCCCCGGCGAAGGAGTTCGTGGCGGCGGTCGGCACCACCCCGATCGGCAAGCTGGGCTGGACGGACGTGGCCCGGTTCGCCGCGATGGGCATCCCGGCACTGAACTTCGGCCCGGGGGATCCCAACCTGGCCCACCACCCGGACGAGCACGTCGAGATCAGCAAGATCCGCGACGGGGCGGTCACCCTGCACCGCTGGCTCACCCCCGCCTGAACCCGCCGCGCCCAAGGCTCGAAAGCCTGGCCGGGGGCGTGGTGCGGTCGGGGCGTGTGGTGCGGCCGGGCGGCCCGTCACCCTGATTCGGCGGGCGGGCCGCCCGGCCGGCAGCCGGGCCTTCTGGTCGGCCGACCCGAGTAGAAGGACTCGTCGCCGTAGGTCGGTCAGGCGGTCGGGGACAGGGACGACTCGGGGCGGGTGTCGGCCGAATCGCCGGTGAGGTCGGCGGTGCTGGCTTCCATCTGCCGGGCGCGGCGGCGCTCGGCCACTACGTCGTGGATCCGTCGCTGCATCTGCCGACGGATCCGGATCATCTCGCTGTTGCTGATCACGCTGGCTCCTCCCCCGAAGGCGCGTGCCGGGGCATACCCGGTATGTGAATAGTAAGACGTGCGTGCGACCGAATTAGTTGCCCCGGTCGTGGAGAATCTGTCCGCCCCCGTCGCTGTCCGCCCGCCACCCGGTACAGGTGCCGCACCTGATGGGGTGCCCCTCCACTACGGTTGCTCCCATGAGCGACAGCAACGGACGAGACCCGGGCCGCGAGCGGGGGCGGGAACGACACCGGGGCGCCGTCACGCTGCGCCGCCAGGCCATTCCGGCGAGCACCGCTGACCAGCGGCTGCTGGACTCCCGGGGGCGCAGCGACTGGAAGACCAAGGACGCCTGGCGGGCCCTGCGCATCCTGTCGGAATTCGTGGAGGGCTTCGACACCCTGGCCGACCTGCCGCCGGCGGTCAGCGTCTTCGGCTCGGCCCGGAGCAAGCCGGACAGCCCGGAGTGCCGGATGGCCGAGGAACTGGGCGCCGCCCTGGCCCGGGCCGGGTACGCGGTGATCACCGGCGGCGGGCCCGGCGTGATGGAGGCGGCCAACCGGGGCGCCAGCGACGCCGGCGGGCTCTCCGTCGGGCTCGGCATCGAGCTGCCGTTCGAGCAGGGCCTCAACGACTGGGTCGACCTGGCCATCGACTTCCGGTACTTCTTCGCCCGCAAGACCATGTTCGTCAAGTACGCCCAGGCGTTCGTGGTGCTGCCCGGCGGCTTCGGCACCATGGACGAGCTGTTCGAGGCGCTGACCCTGGTGCAGACCGGCAAGGTCACCCGGTTCCCGGTGGTGCTGATGGGGACGGAATACTGGCACGGCCTGCTCGACTGGCTGCGCGACACGATGGCGGTCGAGGGCAAGATCGGGCCGGTCGACCTGGAGCTGATCTGCCTCACCGACGACGTCGACGCGGCGGTCCGGCACATCGTTGAGGCCGAGGCCGCGCTCTCCGCCGAGCAGGAGGCGGTCCGCGAGGAGGCCGTCGCCCAGACCGCGGCGGACCAGCAGGCCGCCGCCGAGCAGGGCCGGGAGCGCTGAGCCGGTGGCGGCGATCTGCGTGTTCTGCGCGTCGTCCCGTACCCTCGACCGGCGCTGGCTGGACCTCGCCGCCGAGGCGGGCGCGGAGATCGCCCGCCGCGGCCACACGCTGGTCAGCGGCGGCGGCTGCGTCGGGATGATGGGTGCGGTGGCGGACGGGGCCCGGTCCGCCGGCGGGACCACCCTGGGGGTGATCCCGCAGTCCCTGGTCGACCTGGAGGTGGCCGACCTCGCCTCGGACGAGCTGCTGGTCACCGGCAGCATGGCCGACCGCAAGACTCTCATGATCGACAAGTCGGACGCGTTCCTCACCCTGCCCGGCGGGCTGGGCACCCTGGACGAGCTGTTCGAGGTCTGGACCACGGCCACCCTCGCCCTGCACACCAAGCCGATGGTGCTGGTCGACGTGGACGGCTTCTACCGCCCCCTGATCGACTGGCTGGCCGGCCTCGCCGACCAGAACTTCCTCAAGCCGGCCGGCCTGGGCCTTCTCACGGTCGTCGACAGCATCCCCGCTGCCCTGGACGCCCTCACCGCCCACCTTCCCTGACCCTCCCACCCCTGCCGCGCCCGCCCGGCGCGGGCGGTGGGGTGGGTGGGGTGTCGTAGGGACGTGGTGGGATGGAGGGATGCAGGCGTACCGGCTGGTGCGTCGGCCTGCCGAGGCGGCCCGGGGGGACCGCCGGTCGGGTGGGGCGGCGCGGGGGGACGGTCGGCCCGAGGGCGCGACCGGGCAGGAGCATCGGACCGGCGGGCCGGGCGGCGACGATACGTACGCCGACCAGCCTGCCGGCGGTCTGACGCGCGCCGAGGAGACTCCCGCCGGGCGGGCGCACGCCGAGGAGTCGCCTGCGGTGCCGGCCGAGGGGGCGGAGCCTGCCGAAGGGGCTGAGCAGGGCGAAGAAGCTGGGCCTGCCGAAGGAGCTGGGCGGGACCGGGGGTGGCGGGACGACTCGCTCCAGGCCGAGGTCGTGGCGCACACCGGTGGGCCGATGCTCGTCGTCGGCGGGCCGGGCACCGGGAAGACCAGCACGCTGGTCGAGGCGGTCGCCGCGCGGGTGGCCGAGGGCGTCGACCCCGAGCGGGTCCTGGTGCTCACCTTCGGTCGCCGGCAGGCCACCGACCTGCGCCGCCGGATCGAGGCCCGGGTGGCCGGTGACGGGCACCGCGTGCTGCGCGAGCCGTTGGTGCGCACCTTCCCGGCGTACGCGTACGGGCTGCTGCGCCGGGCGGCCACCGAGCGGGGGGAGCCGTCCCCGCGGCTGCTCACCGGCCCCGAGCAGGATCTGATCATCCGGGAGCTGCTCGACGTGGTCGGCGAGGAGCCCGACGACGACCCGGTCGGCTGGCCGGAGGACCTGCGCCCCGCCCTGCGTACCCGGGCGTTCGCGGCCCAGCTCCGCGACCTGCTGATGCGGGCCGCGGAGCGCGGGGTGGGTCCGGTGGAGCTGGCCCGGCTGGGGGAGAGGCTGGGCCGCGCGGACTGGCCGGCCGCCGCCCGCTTCCTCCGCGAGTACGTCGCCGTCCTCGCCCTGCGGGACGTCAGCAACCGCGGTTCGATCGCGTACGACCCGGCGGAGCTGGTCCGGGCCGCCACCGGGCTGCTGCTCGACGACCCGGAGTTGTTGGAGGCCGAGCGCCGCCGCCTCGCCCATGTGTACGTCGACGAACTCGCCGACACCGACCCGGCCCAGCTCGACCTGCTCGCCGTGGTGGCCGGCGGGGGAAAGTCCCTCGTCGCCTTCGCCGACCCGGACTCCGCCACGTACGCCTTCCGGGGCACGGACCCGGCCGGGGTCAGCGCCTTCCCGCACCGGTTCCGCACCGTCTCCGGGGCACCGGCCGCACAGGTCGTGCTGACCACGTCGTACCGGGCCGGTGCGGGGCTGCTCACCGCGACCCGGCGGCTCACCGGCCGGCTGCGCGGCCCGGCGGCCCACCGCCGGCTGCATCCGATGCCGGCAGCCCCGGCCGGCTCGGTCGAGGTGCGTACCTTCCGCTCGGCCACCAGCGAGGCCGCCTGGTTGGCCCAGGCCCTGCGCGCGGCGCACCTGCTCGGCGGCGTGCCCTGGTCGGCGATGGCGGTGCTGGTCCGCTCGACCGCGCGGCAGCTTCCGGTGCTACGCCGGGCGCTGCACACCGCCGGGGTGCCGACCGTGGTGCACGGCGAGGACCTGCCGCTGCACCTGCAGCCGGCGGTGGCCCCACTGCTGCTCCTGCTGCGCTGCGCGCTCGAGCCGGAGCGGCTGGACGAGGAGGCGGCGGTAACGCTGCTGCACTCGCCGCTGGGCGGGGCCGATCCGCTGGCCGAGCGGCGGCTACGCCAGGGGCTGCGCGCCCTCGCCCTGGCCGGTGGGGACCGCCGTCCCTCCGGCGAGCTGATCGTCGAAGCGCTGCGCGACCCGGAGGAACTGGCGGCCATCGACCGGCGCTGGGCGGAGCCGGCGCAGGCGGTGGCCGGCCTGCTCGCCATCGCCGGGGAGGCGGCCGAGCGGCCCGGGGCGACCGCCGAGGACGTGCTCTGGGCGGTGTGGGACGCCAGCGGTCTGGCCGAGCGCTGGGCCGGGGCGATCACCCGGGGGCAGGCGGCGACCGGCGAGCACGAGACCGCACGGCGTTGGCGGGCCGAGGCCGCCGACCGGGACCTGGACGCCGTGCTGGTGCTCTTCGACGCGGCGGCCCGGTTCGCCGACCGGCTGCCCGGTGCCCGTACCGAGGTCTTCCTCGACCACGTGCTCGGCCAGGACCTGCCGGCGGACACCCTGGCCGCGACGGCCGACCGGGGCGAGGCCGTCCGGCTGCTCACCGCGCACGCGGCCAAGGGGCTGGAGTGGGACCTGGTGGCGATCGTCGGGGTGCAGGAGGGCGTCTGGCCGGACCTGCGGCTGCGCGGCAGCCTGCTCGGCTCCGAGCGGCTGGTCGATGTGCTCGCCGGCCGCGGCCAGGGCGACGGCGGGCGGGCGGTCCTGATCGGGCAGACGTCCGCCCTGCTGGACGAGGAGCGCCGGCTCTTCCACGTGGCGGTGACCCGGGCCCGTCGCCGGCTGCTGGTCAGCGCGGTCGCCTCGGCCGCGGTCGGCGGCGACGACCACGAGGAGCAGCCCAGCCGGTTCCTGTACGAGCTGGACCCGACCGAGCCGCCCGGCCCTGCCGACGTCGACCCGGTCCCTGCCGACGTCGACCCGGCCGCTGCGGAGCCGACCGGTGGTTCCGGTGGAGGCTCGGTGGACGGTCCCGGCGACGGCCCGACCGGCGACCCCGGGCCGGCAGCCTCGGAGGTCGGTGACCCGGAGGTCGGGGGCGAGTACCGGCCCGTCACCCTGCCGGTGGCCGGGCCGCCCCGGGCGCTGACCCTGCCGGCGCTGGTCGCGGAGCTGCGTACCGCCGTGGCCGACCCGGCGGCGCCGCACCACCGGCGGCGCGCGGCGGCGGCCGAGCTGGCCCGCCTGTCCGCCGCCGGGGTGCCCGGCGCGCACCCCGACGACTGGTGGGGGCTGCGCGGCCTCTCCGACGACCGGCCGCTGGTCGACGAGGGGCAGCCGGTGAAGGTCACCCCGTCGGCGATGGAGAGCGCCCTGCGGTGCAGCCTGCGCTGGCTGCTGGAGCGGCACGGCGGCAGCGGCCCGGCCAGCGCCGCGCAGGGGGTGGGCAACCTGGTGCACGCCGCCGCGATGCTCGCCGAGGACGCCAGCGCGGACCGTTCCGCCCTGCTGGAGTACGTGGCCGCCCGGTTCGACGCGATCGAGCTGGCCGCCCGGTGGATGGTCGGTCCGGAGCGGGAGCGGGCCGAGGCCATGGTGGACAAGCTGCTGCGCTGGTTGGCCGGCAACCCGCGCCGGCTGCTCGCCATCGAGCACGAGTTCGCGGTCCGGCTCGACGACCCGCACCGGCCGGTCGAGTTGACCGGCCGGGTGGACCGGCTGGAGGTGGACGACGCCGGCCGGCTGGTGGTGGTCGACCTGAAGACCGGCAAGTCCACCGCCGTCACCGAGCACGAGATCGGCGAGCATCCGCAGCTCGGGGCGTACCAGGCGGCGGTGGAGTCGGGGGCGTTCCCGGAGTTCGGCGACGAGTCCGGTGGCGCGGCCCTGGTGCAGCTCGGCACCGGCGCGAAGGACGCCAAGGAGCAGAGCCAGCCGGCGGCGGGGCAGGGGCCGGAGGCGGGCTGGGCGACCGCGCTGGTGCGGCGCACCGCCGATACGATGGCCGCCGCCACCTTCGCCGCTGTCGCCAACTCGAAGTGCCGGGTCTGCCCGGTGCGTACGAGCTGCCCGGTGTCCGGGCAGGGGCGTCAGGTCGTCGAGCCGCCGACCCCCCGCCGCCCCGAGAACGAGAAACCGTGACCCAGCCCGCCCTGTTCAGCGCCGCGACCCCGGCGCCCCGGGCCGCCGACTCCGGCCCCCGGTACACGCCGGTCGAGCTGGCGAAGCTGCTCCGCCTGCCCGCGCCCACCCGGGAGCAGGCGGCGATCATCGCCGCGCCGGTCGAGCCGCTGCTGGTGGTCGCGGGCGCCGGGTCCGGCAAGACCGAGACGATGGCAGCCCGGGTGGTCTGGCTGGTCGCCAACGCATACGTCCGGCCGGAGCAGATCCTCGGGCTGACCTTCACCCGCAAGGCGGCCGGCGAGTTGGGCCACCGGGTGCGTACCCGGCTCGACCAGCTCGTGCGCCGGGTCGGGCGGCGAGGGCGGGACCCGCTCGACGACCCGTTCGCGGGCGAGCCGACCGTGTCCACCTACCACTCGTACGCCGGGCGGATCGTCACCGAGCACGGGCTGCGCGCCGGGTACGAGCCGTCCACCCGGCTGCTCACCGAGGCGTCCCGCTGGCAGCTCGTCGACCTGCTGGTGCGCAACTACGACGGCGACATGACCAGCGTCGACCGGATGCCCAGCACCATCACCGACGCCGTGCTGGCCCTGGCCGGCGAGCTGGACGAGCACCTGGTCGCCCCGGACGCCCTGGCCGCCTGGACCGGCCGGTTCTTCGCCGACGTGCAGTCCCGCCCCGGCCGGGTCTACGCCGACGTGCGGAAGTCCCTCGCCCTCCAGCAGACCCGGCTGAAGCTGCTGCCGCTGGTCCGCGCGTACGCCCGGCGCAAGGCGGACTTCGAGGCGATGGACTTCGCCGACCAGCTCGCCCGGGCGGCCCGGGTGGCCCGGGATCACCCGGCGGTCGGCGCGATCGAGCGGGACCGTTACCGGGTGGTGCTGCTCGACGAGTACCAGGACACCAGCCACGCGCAGGTGGTGCTGCTCAACGCGCTGTTCGGGGGCGGCCACCCGGTGACCGCCGTCGGCGACCCCTGCCAGTCCATCTACGGCTGGCGCGGGGCCAGCGCCGGAACCCTGGACCGCTTCCCCGCCGAGTTCGCCCGCCCCGACGGCGCGCCGGCGGCGGTGCTCGGCCTCACCACGAGCTGGCGCAACCGGCCGGAGATCCTCGGCGTGGCGAACGCCCTGTCCACCCCGCTGCGGGCGGCCGGTGCCCGGGTGCCCGAGCTGCGCGCCGCGCTGAGCGTCGCCGACCCGATCCCGCACCGCACGCCGGGTGGCCTGGCCGCCGGCACCGTGCACTGCGCGCTCCTGCCGACGTACGCGGACGAGGCGGACTGGATCGCCGACAGCGTGCTGGCCGTCTGGCGCGGGGCGGCCCGGATGCCGGAGGCGCTGCCCGAGCACATCCCGGTGCCGCAGCGGCCCACCACCGCCGTGCTGGTCCGGCTGCGCAGCCAGATCCCGGCGCTGTCGACCGCGCTGCGGGCCCGGGGACTGCCGGTGGAGGTGGTGGGCCTGGGCGGCCTGCTGGACACCCCCGAGGTGCGGGACGTGGTGTGCACCCTGCGGGTGCTCGCCGACCCGACCGACGGGGCGGGGTTGCTGCGGCTGCTCACCGGGGCGCGCTGGCGGATCGGGCCGCGTGACCTGGTGGCCCTGCACCGTCGGGCCCGGGCGATCGCCGCCGGCCGCCGTCGGCTCGCCGCCGACGAGGAGCCGCAGATCGCCGTCGACCTGCTCGACGAGGCCACCCTGGTGGAGGCGCTGGCGGACCTGGGGCCCGCCCAGGCGTACTCGGTCCAGGGCTATGCCCGGCTGCGCGCGTACGGCGAGGAGCTGGCCCTGCTCCGCTACCGGCTGGACCAGACGCTGCCGGAGCTGATCGCGGACGTCGAGCGGACCATCGGCCTGGACGTGGAGGTGGCGGTCCGGGCCGGTCGGGACGGCACCGGCGACGCCGGCCTCGCCCGGGGCCACCTGGACGCCCTCGGCGACGTGGCGGCCCGGTTCAGCGGGGAGTCCCCGGCAGCCACCCTGTCGGGGTTCCTGGCCTACCTCGCCGCGGCCGAGGACGAGGAGCGCGGCCTCGCCCCGGGCGAGGTGGAGGTGGTCTCCGGCGCGGTGCAGATCCTCACCGCGCACGCCGCGAAGGGCCTGGAGTGGGACGTGGTCGCGGTCGCCGGCCTGAGCCGGGGCGGCTGGCCGGGGCCGGTGCGCAACTCCGACCACTGGCTCGGCGGGCTGGGAGTGCTGCCGTTCCCGCTGCGCGGGGACGCCGACGGGCTGCCGGAGCTGGGCCTGGCCGAGGCGGACGACCAGCGCGCGGTGGCCCGGGCGCTGACCGACTTCGTCGACGACTGGCGGGCGCACGACGAGCGGGAGGAGCGCCGGCTGGCGTACGTGGCGGTGACCCGCCCTCGGCGGCTGCTGCTCTGCTCCGGCTACTGGTGGGGCGAGGGGACGAAGCGTCCACGCGGGCCGTCGGTGTTCCTGCGCGAGGTGCACGACGTGTGCCTGGACGGCGACGCCGGGCACCTGGTCGACCGGTGGACCCCCGAGCCGGCCGGTGACGCCACCAACCCCACCACCGAGGTGGTGCTGCGCGCCGAGTGGCCGGCCGACCCGCTGGGCGGGCGCCGCCCGGCGCTGGCCGAGGCCGCCGCGCTGGTTCGCCGCTTCCTCGCCGAGGATCCTGCGGCCTCGGCCGACGGGGTGGCCGAGGTCGAGGATCCCGAGGTGGCGCGCTGGCGGCGGGAGTCCGACCTGCTGCTCGCCGAGCGGGCCGAGCTGGCCACCGGGGCGGGGGCGGTCGAGGTGGCCCTGCCCGGCCAGCTCTCGGTCACCCAGCTCGTGGCGCTGCGCCGCGACCCGGAGGGGCTCGCCCGCGCCCTGCGCCGCCCGATGCCCGTCGAGCCGAACCCGTACGCCCGGCGCGGCACCGCGTTCCACACCTGGCTGGAGCGGCGCTTCGGCGCGGACCGGCTGCTCGACGTCGACGAGTTGCCGGGTGCGGCCGACGCCGACGCGGCGCCCGACGAGGCGCTGGCCGAACTCCAGGCGCGCTTCCTGGCCGGGGAGTGGGCCGACCGGGTGCCGGTGGAGGTGGAAGTGCCGTTCGCCACAGTCATCGCCGGGGTGGTGGTGCGCGGCCGGATGGATGCGGTTTTCGCCCGGCCCGGTGGCCGGTATGACGTGGTCGACTGGAAGACCGGGCGGCAGCCCGTCGGCGAGGAGGCCGAGGCGGCGGCGGTGCAGCTCGCCGTCTACCGGCTGGCCTGGGCGGAACTGGCCGGGGTGCCGGTCGACCAGGTCGGCGCGGCCTTCCACTACGTGCGGGACGGGGCGACGGTCCGCCCGGCGGACCTGCTCGACGCCGACGGGCTCACCGCGTTGATCGCGGGAGTGCCGGAGGTGCCGCCTGCGGTCCGCCGCCCCGGGCGATGAGAATTTCCGGCGGTGGGGTTCCCGCGGGCCGAATCCGTGGTACGGTATCCGGGTTGCAGTTTTGGTTACCAGAGACTCTGTGTGCGCCTGGCGGATTGTAGCCCCAGGCGCTCTTTGTTGTGTCCGGTGCTCTCCGGGCGGGGCGACCAGAAGCGACAGGTGGTCCGCGCATACCGGCGCGGTCCGCTCCTCCCTCTTCGGCTCGCAACAAGTGCGAGGCCGAACGTTCCGTCAAGGAGACAGAACACATGGCAATTGGCACCGTCAAGTGGTTCAACGCTGACAAGGGTTTCGGCTTCATCACCCCGGACGGCGGCGGCGCTGACGTCTTCGCCCACTTCTCGGCGATCCAGTCCTCCGGCTACCGGAGCCTGGACGAGAACCAGCGGGTCGAGTTCGAGATCACCCAGGGCCAGAAGGGCCCGCAGGCGGAGAACATCCGCCCGATCTGATCATCGGCAGCACTGTTCCTCGGAACAGGCACGACTGTTCGTCTGAACAGGCATCACCGTTCTTCGGAACACCCCATCGCGCCTCAGGCGCGGTGTCGCGGCCGGCCCGCCCCCGCGCGGGCCGG